>NZ_JBRREA010000053.1:0-30076 GCF_056759975.1 Stenotrophomonas sp. STEN031 | reverse complement strand
CCCCCATCGGCGGCTGGCCTCGCGCCTGGCGTGGGTGTGGGTGGGCCTTCGCCTGCCGGTGCGGGTCGAGTTTGCCCGGCCGCCCCCGGGCCGGCTTGGCCCCCCCCACTACAATTGAACCCTTCAAATGAGATTCATTCCTATTTAAAGGAAATCGGCTAGAATAGGAAGGTCTCCAATTTACGAATCACGGCATGTCTTCCGCTTTTGGCGCCGAAACGGTGCTTGAGGTCCGTCACTGGACGGACGCCTACTTCAGCTTCTCCACCACCCGCGACAGCGGCTTCCGCTTCGAGAATGGCCAGTTCGTGATGATCGGGCTGGAAAACGAAGGCGCCCGCCCCGTCATGCGTGCCTATTCCATCGCCAGCGCCAACTGGGAAGAGCAGTTGCACTTCTTCAGCATCAAGGTCCAGGAAGGTGCGCTGACCTCGCGCCTGCAGCACCTCAAGCCCGGCGACAAGGTGCTGGTCGGCAAGAAGCCCACCGGCACCCTGCTGATCAGCGATCTGCATCCCGGCAAGCATCTCTACCTGCTGGGCACCGGCACCGGCCTGGCGCCGTGGCTGAGCGTGGTCAAGGACCCGGAAACCTACGAGCGCTTCGAGAAGGTCATCGTCTGCCACGGCGTGCGTTTTGCGAAGGACCTGGCTTACCGCGAGTATTTCGAACAGGAACTGCCGAACGACGAAATCCTCGGCGACATCGTCCGCGACAAGCTGCTGTACTACCCGGCCGTCACCCGCGAACCCTTCCCCAACCAGGGACGCCTGACCTCGCTGATGGAGAGTGGGCAGATGCAGGAAGCACTCGGCCTGCCGCCGCTGGATCCCGCCAACGATCGCTTCATGATCTGCGGCAGCCCGCAGATGCTGGCGGACCTGCGCAGCGTGCTCGACGCGCGTGGCTTTGAGGTCTCCGCACGCATCGGCACCCCGGGTCATTACGTGTTCGAGCGCGCCTTCGTCGAGAAGTAATGCTTGTAGGGTTTTTACCGACCATTGGCGGCTATGAACCCGGACAATGATGCCGTAGCGTAACGGCCGGATCACACTGATCCGGCCGTTTTCAGTTCAGGGGAAAGGATTCATGGTTTCAAGTAGTTCCCGCAACAGCTTCATCGACAATCAGCGCAGCGTCTTGCTCGACGAGTTGGCGCAATGCCGGCAACGCGCCGAGACCGCCAAGCAGGCGATGGGCGCTGCCTATCCCGCCGCCTGCCAGGCAGCACAATCCATGCGCCCGGTTTTCGAAGAGGGGCTGGCGCAGGCGCGCCGCAATACGTTGCAAAAAGGCCGCAAAGGCACCTGGGGCGCTGCCCTGAGTCTGCGCGCGAGCCTGGGCACCGGCGGGGTCCGCAACATCACCTGGTTGCTGCTGCTCGGCAGCCTGGTGCTGTATGGGCCGGTTCGGAGCTTCTGCGGCCAACTATCGTACACACTGCCCTTTCCTGTCAGCCTGCTGTTCCTGTTGTTCGTCTACATTCCACCGGCCGTGATCCTCTATGCAGGGTTGGTCTGGCTGGGCCGTTACCGTCTGTCCAAGCGCAACGCCGCAGCCGGGCTGGTCTCCATCGATGCACTGAGCAAGCGCCAGTTGCAGTTGCACGCATTTGGCAGGAAGCAGGACGACGGCCGCAGCCATCCCTATCCTGTGGTCCGCGCGCCCGCGCCCTCGGTGGAGAAACTCGGCAACAACTGGCAGCTCGGCGACAAACACGACAACTCCAATGCGGTGATGGTCGGCATGAACACCGATATCACCACCGACAAGGATCCGGACTTCTTCATCCGCCTGCCGCTCAATGGCCATCCTGGCGGTTTTGTGCGCGTCCGCGCCGAGGTGGATGAGCATTCCGGGACCTGGACGCCATTGGCCGCCGAGCTGGCGCCAATGTTGGCGCCACTGGCGCAGCCCATCGTCGATCTGCAGGCATTGAGCGCACCCTACGAGCGTGAGCTGCAACTGCAGAAGTCCCTGCTGACCCGGCTGGCCTCGTTGGACAAGCTGGAGGCCAACTGGAAGGACGTCGCCATCCCGGAGCAGACCCTGGAACAGGTGATCAAGCTGGTGGATCGTTTTGCCGCCGGCACCCCGCCGCTTCCCAAGGGCATGTTGCTGTGGGGGCCGCCCGGCACCGGCAAGACCCTGATCGCGCGCAAGCTGGCCGAACACGTGGACTGCAATTTCGTTGCGGTGACCATCGCCGACCTCAAGGGCGAACACATCGGCCACACCGGCCCCAAGGTCAAGAAGATCTGGGAGAACGCACGCAGCAAGGGCCCGACCATCCTGTTCGTGGACGAATGCGAAAGCGCCTTCGCCCGCCGCGGCAGCCGCGACACCGATAATTTCGGCAATGAACTGGTACAGACCTTCATCGCCGAATGGGACGGTTTCAACCAAGGCAGCGGCAACGTGCTGGTAATCGGTGCCACCAATCGTCAGGAACTGATCGATGATGCGGTGCTGTCCCGCTTCACCGTTTCCATCGAACTGGCCGCACCCAATGCCGAAGCGCGCGAGCGCATCCTGCTGGCCGAGTTCGGCAAGGCCCAGCTTTCCTTGCCGGTGACCGAAGCACTGGTGCGCGAGACTGCCGGCATGTCCGGCCGCGACCTGTCCACCCTGGTCACCAGTGTGGTGGCCACCCATCCGGCCGGGCGCCCGGCTGCGACCGACTTCAGCACCGCCATCGCCCGCCTGCGCGGCAAGAGCTCGACCTCGGTGCAGGCCTTGGGCTGGGACGATGTGATCGTGCCGGCGAGCACCCGCGCCGAGTTCGAAAGCCTCGGTAAGGAACTGCTGCATGCCGAGGAACTGGCGCGGATGAACATCCCGGTGCCACGCGGCATCCTGCTGTATGGCCCCCCCGGCACCGGCAAGACCCAGATCGCGCGCGTACTGGCCAGCCAGTCCGGGCTGTCCTTCATCGCCGCCTCATCGGCGGAGGTCAAGGGCCAGTTCCTCGGCGACGGTGGCGCGCGGGTCAAGCAGCTGTTCGAGAAAGCCCGGGCGCAGGCACCGTGCATCCTGTTCCTCGATGAGATCGACACCATTGCGCCACCGCGCGGCAGCGGCAATTCCGACAAGTTGAACGCCGAGGTCGTCGCCCAGCTGCTGCAGGAACTGGACGGCATCAGCACCAAACAAGGCCAGGTATTCCTGCTTGCCGCCAGCAACCACCTCGAAGCCATCGACAGTGCCCTGCTGTCGCGGTTGGAGCGCAAGATCCAGATCGGCCTGCCCGACATCGACGCGCGCGCCGCCATCCTGCGCCTGCAGCTGGCCGGCAAGCCGCTGGATTTTGCCGTGGACGAGGTGCTGGGCACCCTGGCAGCCGCCACCGAAGGCAGCTCCGGCCGCGACCTGCAGTCACTGGTCACCGCCGCCACCCGCCGCGCCCTGCAACGGGCCATGGCCGAACACGGCGACCCGACCAAGGTGCAACTGCAGCAGAAAGACCTGCTGGACGAAGCGGCGACCGATCCGGTCTAGCCGCTGCCTGAGGACTCCGGGCTCAGCCCAGCGCCGCCCGGATATCCGCTTCAAGCGCATCCGGGCGCGCAGTGGGCGCGTAGCGGGCGATCACCTGCCCATTGCGTCCGATCAGGAACTTGCTGAAGTTCCATTTGATTGCCGCGATGCCCAAGGCGCCGCGCTTCTGCCGCTGCAGCCACTGCCATAGCGGATCGGCGTCGACGCCATTGACCTTGAGCTTGGCCGACAACGGGAAACTGACGCCAAAATTGATGCTGCAGAAGTCCTGGATGGCGGCCGCATCGCCCGGCTCCTGATGGCCGAACTGGTCGCAGGGACAGCCCAGCACCACCAGCCCTTGCGGGCCCAGCTCTTGCCATAGCTGCTCCAGCCCTTCGTACTGCGGGGTGAAGCCGCACTTGGACGCGGTATTCACTATCAGCAGCACCTTGCCATCAAAGGCGGCCAGCGGCAGCGGACGGCCATCCAGTGCGGTCAACTCGAAATCAAAGGCGTTGGGCATGGCGCGACTCCTAGCAGGACGGCCAGCCTACGACATCACGGCACGAACGGCATGCAAAATGTGGCCTTTCAGCGCAACCATGCCATTCGACACACCCGTACAGGCGCGCCTGCAGGTACCCTGAAAGAATCAGTCTTTTTACCGGAGTTTCCGCCTTGAACACCCGTCTCGCCCTCGCCCTTGCCGCGACCCTGGGTCTTGCCCTGCCGGCCTACAGCCAGGCCGCAACCACTGCGACCACCCAGTCGGCCCAGCAGGCCAATCCGTTCTTCGCTGAAAGCCCGCTGCCGCTGCACTACCCGCAGTTCGACAAGATCAAGGACGCCGATTTTGCCCCGGCTTTCGACGCTGGCATGGCCCAGCAGCTGCAGGAAGTGGAAGCGATCGCCAACAACCCGGCCGCACCGACCTTCGAGAACACCCTGATCGCGCTGGAAAACAGCGGCGCCGTGCTGGACCGCGCCACCACCGTGTTCTTCTCGCTGATTGGCGCCGACACCAACGACGCGCGCAAGAAACTGCAGGCCGACTACTCGGCCAAGTTTGCCGCGCATGGCGATGCCATCAACCTCAACGGCAAGCTGTTCTCGCGTATCGAGACCCTGTACAACGACCGCGCCAAGCTGGGCCTGGACGCTGAAGGCCTGCGCCTGGTCGAGAAGTACTACGACAATTTCGTCCGCGCCGGCGCCAAGCTGTCCGACGCCGACAAGGCCAAGCTCAAGGCGATGAACGCCGAGCTGGCCAACCTGGGCACCAAGTTCAGCCAGAACGTGCTGGCCGAGGTCAACGCGTCCTATATCGTAGTGGACGACGTCAAGCAGCTCGACGGCCTGTCCGATGAGCAGATCGCCGCCGCCGCCGAGGCCGCCAAGGCCCGCAAGCTGGACGGCAAGTACGTCATCGCCCTGCTCAACACCACCGGCCAGCCGCCGCTGACCAACCTGACCAACCGCGAGCTGCGCCAGAAGATCTACGAAGCTTCGGTGTCGCGTGGCAGCAAGGGCGGCGAGTACGACAACACCGCCCTGGTCTCGCGCATCATGACCCTGCGTGCCGAGAAGGCCGCGCTGATGGGCTTCCCGAACTTCGCCAGCTACTCGCTGGGCAACCAGACCGCCAAGACCCCGGAAGCGGTCAACGCCATGCTCGGCCAGCTGGCCCCGGCTGCGGTCACCAACGCCAAGCGCGAAGCCGCCGACCTGCAGGCGATGATCGACAGCGAGCAGAAGGCCGCCGGCAAGCCGACGTTCGAGCTGCAGCCGTGGGACTGGGCCTTCTACAGCGAGAAGGTGCGCCAGGCCAAGTACAACTTCGACGAGTCGCAGCTCAAGCCGTACTTCGAACTGAAGAACGTGCTGGAGAACGGCGTGTTCTTTGCCGCCGGCAAGGAATTCGGCCTGAGCTTCAAGCAGCGCACCGACCTGCCGGTGTACCACGACGACGTCACCGTCTATGACGTGTTCGACGCCGATGGCAGCCAGCTGGCGATCTTCATCTTCGACCCGTATGCACGTGAGTCCAAGCGTGGCGGTGCGTGGATGAACGCCTATGTGTCGCAGTCGGGCCTGACCGGTGACAAGCCAGTGGTGGCCAACCACCTCAACATCCCCAAGCCGCCGGCCGGCAAGCCGACCCTGCTGACCTGGGACGAAGTAACCACCACCTTCCACGAGTTCGGCCATGCGCTGCACGGCATGTTCTCGGACGTGAAGTACCCCTACTTCGCCGGCACCGCAGTGCCGCGTGACTTCGTCGAGTTCCCCTCGCAGGTGAACGAGATGTGGTCCGACGAGCCGACCATCCTGGCCAACTACGCCAAGCACTACCAGAACGGCTCGGCGATGCCGCAGGCGCTGCTGGACAAGGTGATTGCCGCGTCCAAGTTCAACCAGGGCTTTGCCACCACCGAATACCTGGGTGCGGCGATGCTGGACCAGAGCTGGCACCAGATCGGTGTTGGCCAGATCCCGGCGCCGAAGGACGTGATGAAGTTCGAGCATGAAGCGCTGGTCAAGGACGGCATCTATTACGCGCCGGTTCCGCCGCGCTACAAGACCCCGTACTTCAGCCACATCATGGGCGGCTACTCGGCGGGCTACTACGCCTACATCTGGTCCGAGGTGCTGGACGCCAACACCCAGAAGTGGTTCCGTGAGCATGGCGGCCTGTCGCGTGCCAACGGCGACCATTTCCGCAAGACCCTGCTGTCCAAGGGCGGTAGCGTGGATGCGATGGAGCTGTTCCGCAACTTCGCCGGCCACGAGCCGCAGATCGAGCCGTTGCTGGAGAAGCGTGGCCTGACCACCGGTTCTGCTACCAAGTAAGCAGTTACTGGTCTTGATGGAATGAAAACGCCCGGCTTTGCCGGGCGTTTTCTTTTGCATGGTGCAGGCAGATCAAGAGCGGCCCTCATCCGCCCTTCGGGCACCTTCTCCCGCTCGCGGGAGAAGGGAGCGCGTCGGCGCTACGAGGCTCTGACGTATTGCCGGTACTCAGCATTGCGCGGCAACTCTCAGCTCAAGCAGCAGCCTGCATTCCCTTCTCCCGCGAGCGGGAGAAGGTGCCCGGAGGGCGGATGAGGGGGCTTTTGGCTTTTGGCTTTTGGCTTTTGGCTTTTGGCTTTTGGCTTTTGGCTTTTAGCTTTTAGCTTTTAGCTCCGAGCCTCGGGCGCTCCACTTCGAACTTCATACAGCCAGCAGCGAACAAACCCGACCCAGCCTTACCGCCCCTGCTCCACAATCACCGTCGCAGTCATGCCATTGGCCAGCACCACCCCCTTTGCAAGCGCGCCAGCATCCAGCTTGATCCGCACCGGAATGCGTTGCGCCAGCCGTACCCAGTTGTAGGTCGGGTTCACATTGGCCAGCAGATCACTGCCGGTCGGGCTGTCCGCATCGGTAATACCGTGCGAGATGCTCTCGATATGCCCATGCAGTTCCTGCCCGCTCATCAGCTGCACGCGCGTGCCATCGCCCACATGCAGCTCGGCAAGCTTGGTTTCTTCAAAATAGCCGTAGACCCAGAACGAGTCAGTGTCGATCACCGCCAACTTGGCCGCACCGGCAGTGGCGTAATCACCCTGCCGCACTTCCAGGTTGGTGACATAGCCATCTACCGGCGCACGCACTTCGGTGCGCTCCAGGTTCAATTCGGCCGTATCCAGTGCCGCCTGCGCCTGCTCAACTGCGGCCAATGCCTGCTGCTGCGCGGCGCTGGCCTGCTGGCGGCTGGCCTGTGCCTGGGCAACGCCGGCCCGTGCGGCCTGCGCGGCGCTGAGTGCATCGGTGCGCGCTTCTTCCGAAATCAGGCTGCCGGTGATGCGCTGGCGGCGCTCGTATTGCAGCTCGTAACGACTGGCGTTCACGCTCTGCTGTGCGGCACCGGCCGCTGCCACCTGGATGCTGGCGCCCGCCGCACGCGCCGAGGCCTGCGCCGCCGCCAGATTGCCGCGGGCCTGATTCAACGCGTTCCGATAACGCGCCGGATCGATCCGGTAGAGCACATCGCCGCGCTTCACCAACTGGTTGTCACGCACTGCCACCGCGCTCACCGGGCCGGACACATCCGGCGCTACCCGCACCACCTCCGCGCGCAGGCGGCCCTCGCGGGTCCAGGGGGAATACATGTAGTGGCGCCACATCGCCATCGCGACCAGGGCAGCAATCACCACCACCACCGCGGTGAGGGAGAAACGAAGCAGGGATTGGACTTTGGGGGTCATGGAGAGTTCTCAGAACAGCAGCAGGCCGAAGCCACCAAACAGACAGATGAAGATCGCGGTACGGAACAAGGCCGGATGCCAGACATGGCGGTACCAGCCACGCCGGCCGGCGACCGCGTCCAGCGCCCACAACAGCACGCAAACCAACAGGAACAACAACAGCAGGCCGGGAAACAGGGTTCCCGCGAAGGCGATTTCAATGGGCATGGGGATCGGTCTCCAGGGTTGAATCCGCGGCCGTGTTGTAGGCCGCCATCACCGAGCGGTCGTCCACCATCGCCAGCCGCACCAGCCGCAGGTGCAGCAGCACGCGTGCGGCCACGCCACCCTCCCCGGCCTGGGCGCGGGCAACGTCGATGGCGGCCGCCAGCGCTGCATCGGCGCGCAGCCAGGCAGCCCTGCCGGGCAGTGCGAAGAAGTCCGACAACGCCCGCACCACCGCGTCCACACCCTGATGCAGCGTTGTCGATACCGGTTCGTGGGCAACATCCTGGCGCAGGTGGATCAGCGCACGGCCGGTCTCGTTGACCGCCAATGCCCAGGCCAGCTGCTCACGTGATTCCTCGCTGCCCGGCGCGGTATGCGCCACGATCTGATGCAGCAGGTCGCTATTGCTGCTTTCAAAACGGTGCTGCAGGCCACGCAGCGGTGCCTGCGCCGCCAAACCCACCTGCGCACGCAGGCCGGCCATCTGCCGCCGGCGCAACCAGGCCGTGCCTACCAGCGGCGGCATCAGCGCGAAGCTCAGTACCGCCGCACCCATCGCGATCATGTGCGAGGTGCCTTCGTTGAAGAATCGCGTCGGGTCGAAACTATGCACGCTGGTAATGGCCAGGATGTTGACCAGGCCCATGGTGTAACCCAGCCCGAACACCGACAGCTTCGGCCGGCTGACCATATAGGGCCCCACCAGGAAGAACGGCAGCAGACCGGCGACCAGCAGCGTATAGCCCTCCATCCGCGTCAACACGGTGAAGTTGCAGACATAGGCTGCCAGCAAGCCGACCAGATAGCCCCAGCCCACCTTGCCGGTCATCCGCGCGGCATTGGGCACGGTTGCGAACAGCCCAGAGAAGATCGTTGCCAGCAGCATCACGTTGATCGCCATGGCCCAGCCGCTGGCCGCCCACAGCGCGCCCAGCAACAACATGGTGATCGCGGTACGGGCAAATGCCACGGCCGCACCAAGGTAGTCATTGCCGCGGACGAAGTGCGCACGCGCGTCGTCCTCGGTAGGCGCCACCTGTGCGGTCAGCTGCCGCCGCGCATGCACGTACTGCTCCAGCTCCTTCACGAAACGGCGCAGCAGCTGCGTACCGACATCGAAATCCTCGATCTGCGCCGCCCCCTGCAAACCGCCGCGCAGCCAAGCCGCGCGCGACGCGAGCTGCCGGCGTACCTCATGGATGCGCTCAGCCAACTGCGCCGGGTCCTGCTCACTGCCCTGCAGGGCCAGGCCCAGGGGCTGGTACAGCTGCTGCAGTGCCTGCCCTGCCGCGGGCGCAGGCTGGCGCAGCAGGCGATTGATCAGGTGGTGCAGCGACTGGAAGCTGGTCGAAGCCGCCATGAAGCGCTGGTTGAAGCGCTGCAGGTGGGCGCTGCGCGCCCGCGCGTCCGGGTCTTCGAAGATCACCGAGCTGCGCAGGTCCTCCAGCGTCACCGCATCGCGCACTACGCGCAGGTGGGCCTGTTCCATCTGCTCACGCGGCATCTCGCCCAGCAACGCGCCGCGCATGAAGCCGAGGAAGTTCTCATATTGGCCGCTGACCGCCGTGCGCAGGGTATCGCGCAGCCGCACCGGGAAGATCGTGTCGCTGATCACCGCGGTGACCAGCAGCCCCAGCAGCACCTCACTGATACGCGCGACCGCCGAGTCGAATACCTGCCCCGGCTGGGTAGCGATCACCGGCAAGGCGATGATCGCGGCGGTGTAGCCGGCCAGCACGAAGGCATAGGACTTGAAGTTGCGATGCAGGGTGGCCCCTGCGGTGCAGCCGGCAATCCACAACGCCATCAGTATCAGGAAGGGTTCGCGCTGTTGCGGGAACAGCGCCACGATCAACAACGCCGCCGCCGCGCCCACCAAGGTGCCCAGCACGCGATAGAAGGCCTTGGCCAGCACCATGCCGCTCTGCCGGTGCATGACGATGACCGTGGTCATCATCGCCGTGCCCGGTTGCGGCAGCTGCAGGCGCATCGCCAGCCAGCCGGTCAGGAAGAAGGCCACGGTGGTACGCAGCACGAACAGCCAGGTATCGGCCTCGCCTTTCAGAAAGACCCGCATTCCCGCGTACCAGGGCGTGGCTGTCGGCGTGCTCACCGATGATGGGATGGCGGGCATGCTGGACTCAGTTCGCCTCGATGCCATCGAGCATCTTCTTGAGAAGCCGCTCAAGCTGGTGCTGCTCTTGCCCATCCAGGCCCTGCACCTGCATGACCAACAGCTCCGCCATCTTGGGCAGCAGCCGCTGGATGCAGGCCAGGCCATTCGCGGTCAGGTGCAGGCCCAGCTTGCGCCGGTCATGGGCGTCCGGAATGCGCTCCAACAGGCCCTTGTTGCACAGTTGGTCGGTCAGCCGGGTGATGTTGGCCGACTTCTCGGTTGCCGCTTCGGCCAGTTCCGACGGGGTCAGTGGATGATCCGGCGTGCCGTACAACATCATCAGGATGTTGTACTCGGCGTGGCTGAGCTCGAACTCGCGCAACACCGCATTGGCGCGGTCATGGACCGTCTTGTAGATCCCTTTGACCAGGCGCACCAGCACCGCGGGCTCGCGCGGAAATCCCGGCCAGCGGGCGCAGGTGGCATCAATCCGGGTTTCTGTCGCGTCGAAGCTGCTCATGGCCTATCCGGCTCATCCAGGGATGAGGCAGATAATACACATGTGTAATATAAACTTATAAAACAGTTTCGGGGTTACAGCGTTCTACGTTCAGCGTGGCGCCACATAGCCGCCACGCACCCCGCGCGGTGACAACACCAGTTGCCACAGCTGCGAGTGGCGGGTGCGGAAGGTGGCCATGGAGCCCGCCAGGTAGAAGCGCCACATGCGCCGGAAGCGCTCGTCATAGCGTGCATCCAGCTGATCCCATGCCGCCTCCACGTTCTCGCGCCATGCCAGCAGGGTGCGGTCGTAGTCGGTACCGAAGTTGTGCCAATCCTCCAGCACGAACAGCCCTTCCATCGCATGGGTGATCTGCGCAGCCGACGGCAGCATGGAGTTGGGGAAGATGTATCTTGCGATCCATGGATCGGTGCGATCGCGACTGATGTTGGTGCCGATGCTGTGCAGCAGGAACAGGCCCTGCTCGGCCAGACAGCGCCGGGCCACCTCGAAGTAGGTGCGGTAGTTCTTGACCCCGACATGTTCGAACATGCCCACCGACAGAATGGCGTCGAACGGTTCGTCCAGCTCGCGGTAGTCCTGCAGGCGGATCTCGACCGGCAGCCCGGCGCACAGTTCGCGCGCGAACTCCGCCTGCTCCTGCGAGATGGTCACCCCCACCCCCTGCAGGCCGTAGCGCTCGGCGGCGAATTTCAGCGCCTCGCCCCAGCCGCAACCGATATCGAGCACACGCATGCCAGGCTGCAGGCCCAGCTTGCGGCAGATCAGGTCCAGCTTGGCTTCCTGCGCGTCGTCCAGATTGCCGGCGTCGCGCCAGTAACCACAGCTGTAGACCAGGCGCTTGCCGAGCATGGCCCGGTAAAGATCGTTGCCAAGGTCATAGTGGCGCTTGCCGACCTCGTAGCTGCCCTGCCCGCTCTGCAGGTTGAACAGCTTGGCCTTGAGTGCATCCCAGACCTCGCCACCGCCATGCACGCGCTCGTCCAGGCGTGCGTCGAGCAGATGGGTGAGCAGGCCATCCAGCGAATGCGCCTGCCACCAGCCCTCCATGTAACTCTCGCCCAGACCGAGCGAGCCGTCGGCCAGCACCCGCGCATAGAAGCGCGGGTCGAGGATGTCCAGGTCCTGCGGCCGATCACCGCCGGGGCGGATATCGGCCTCCTGCAGCAGTGCTTCCACACGTCGTTGCAGCCCCACATCCATCACTGACCTCCCATGTTTCAGGGGCGCGCGAACAACCCCTGGTAGTCCGCCGCAACGTGCGGCAACAACACCGCAGCCGGCACATCCACGGTCTGCGTGCCATCCGAGTACGGCCCCACCTGGTACGGCGGGAACACGAAACGCAGGGCCGAGATCTTGCCCGCCGCATCCATCACCGGCTGGAACTGGCCAAAGTTCGTGGCATCGGCCGCGGTGCCCTCATCGATCATCTTGGACAGGTTGCGAACCTGGGCCTGCTGTTCCTCAGGCGACAGGTCTTCACCCTGCGCGCGTACGGTCGCCTGTTCCAGCAACTTGTCCTCGGTGAAGTCGCTGATCGCCTGCCAGCCCTTGGCCGAGCTGATGAGATCTTCCGCCTTCAGCAGCTGCTGCTGCTCGGGCAGCCACACGAAACGCGCCACCAACGGCTGGCCATGGGCGCCACCGGTATAGCTGCTGCCATCGGCCGACACGGCCACCACTGCCGGCGTTTCCACCAGCATGTCGAAGGCGAGCGAGAGCTCGTACGGCGCGGTCGGCTTGTCGTTGCCAAGCTCGGCCACCGACTTCAACAGGTCGGCCTTGGCATGGCCAGCATAATCGCTCAGCGCATTGGCCAGGCCGGGGTACTTGGCGGCCGCCGGCGGATAGCTGATACCGATGACATAGCTTGGGGTGTTCTCAATCACATCGCGCAGATCAGCTGCCGCAGGTGCGACCGCAACCGGTGCCTGCACCGGTTCCGCGGCCGGTGCGACGGGCGCACCTTGTTCATCCTGCTTGCAACCGGCCAATGCCAGCAGCAACACCGCTGCGGCAGACGATCCCCGTACCAACCTGTTCATGCCCTTTCGTCCCTTGGAAGTATGTGCGGCCGCCCGATCAGGCTTGGCCATGCCGGCAAATTATCCCAGCAGGTCGGCATATTCGCCATGGCGTTGCATGAAGGTCGCCGCGTAGGCGCAGGCTGGCACCACCTTCCAGCCGGCGGCCCGTGCATGATCCAACGCGTAGCGGGTCAACTGCGCGGCGATGCCGCGTCCACCAATGGCCTCCGGCACCCCGGTGTGGGTGATGACCATGACCCCTGCGTCCAACTGGTAGTCCAGAACCGCGCGCTGACCATCGACCAGGGTCTGGAACCGGTGGGCGGCAGCATCGTGCTCGATGCCGGTTACCGCTGGTGTATTCAAAGTCATGGATCCTCCTGCACAAGCCTACGAATTCGGTGAAAGCGCCGTGATGACGTGCCGGGCCAATCACAAGCGCCGTATTGCGTCACTTTCCGACATCCGCGCCGCCGGCGCCAGCCCGATCAAACCATGGACTGCGTCTCAAAAGCTGGCACGGGTTTTGCTGTGTCTATTGGCAAAACAGACAGCAAGCGAGGTGCGCCATGTTCGACAACGACCACACGATGCAGATTCCTTCCAACGACCATGACGCCACCCTGCTGGAAGGTCTGTTCCAACTGACCGTTGCCGGCGACACCCAGGGCTGGGAATTCAAGAAGATCGACAGCGAAGTCTATTCGCGCTTCCTTGACAGCTACGCCGCCTGAGCCCATTCCTGCAGCTGGCGCGCAGCCCACGCCGCAGCCAGGAAGGAGGCGGGGCCGCGACGACACAATTCGCGCGGCCCCTGCCTGGACGGGCAGGCCCGTCGCCGCCCCATCCGGCGCCGGTCAGAAGCTGAAAGTAGGATTCATCAGGCTCTGCAGGAAGTGCTGCAGCAGCTCCGGCTCCATGAACAGCATGAACATCACGCCGAACGCGGCACCAGCAAGGTGTGCGCTGTGATTGACGTTGTCCCCGCCCTTCTTGTCCATCCAGATGCTGTAGCCGACGTAGAACGCGGCATAGACGATGGCCGGGGCCGGGATGAACATCACCAGGATCAGTTTCCACGGCGCAATCAGGATGTAGGCGAACAGCACCGCCGATACCGCGCCTGAGGCGCCCAGGCTCAGGTAGTTCGGGTTCTTCTGGTTCTTCAGGTAGGTCGGCAGGATCGATACCACCAGCGCCGCCAGGTAGAACAGGGGATAGACCCACCATTGCCCGGTGATGCCGAGCATGATGACCTCGATCGAGCGGCCGAAGAAATACAGGGTGACCATGTTGAAAAGCAGGTGCCCGAAATCAGCATGGATGAACCCATAGGTCACCAGCCGGTCGTACTGCTTGTGCTTGTCGATTGCTGGCGGCCACAGGATCAGCCGGTCCGCCAGCTTGCGGTTGTTGAACGCCATCCACGACACCAGTGCGGTGATGGCGATCAGGATCAGGGTTATCGGTCCTTGCATGGTCAAACCGCCCGGTAGTTGTCGACCACTTTATACCGCCGTGCATACCAGCCGAAAGCCAACGCCGCCAACAGCGCGAAGCCGGCGAAGAAGAACATCTGGAATGCAGTGACGCTCAGACCGGTGGTGGCGATGCTGCCGTTCACCGCATCGTTGCGCACCGCGAAATTGGCCAGCAGCACCCACAGGTTGCCGATGGTGGTGGTCAGGTTCCAGAAACTCATCACCACGCCCTTCATCGACTGCGGCGCCTGGCTGTAGGCAAACTCAAGGCCAGTGGCCGAGACCAGCACCTCGCCGAGGGTCAGCAGCGCATAGGGCAGCACCTGCCAGACGATGGACATAGGCTCACCGCCATCCATGACCACCTGGATACCGCCAATGACGATCCAGGCCAGGCCGCTGAACGCGATACCCGCGGTCATCCGCCGCAACGCGGTCGGCTCCCAGCCCATCCGTGCCAGCATCGGGTACAGCACAAGGTTGTTGAACGGGATGAGGATCATCACCAGCGCCGGGTTCAAGGCCTGCATCTGCCCCGCCTGGAACCAGGCCGGCTTGGTCATTTCCGCGCCCTGGATGACCCAGGTGGACGCTTTCTGGTCGAACAACGAGTGGAACGGGGTGACCAGGGCAAAAATCACCAGCACCCGCAGCACGCTGCGCACGCCGTCGACGGCGGCGTCCGGGTGAATGCCACGGGCGCGGTCCAGCTGCAGCCAAGCACCGCCGCCGATGAAGGCGATCACCACCACCAGTGCGATACAGGCGGCGATCACGAAGCCCAGCACCGGGGTCATGGCCAGCGAGACCACCGCCGCCACCAGGCCGAGCCCGGCCAGCAGCAGGCCCGGCCGGCCCTTGCCTGCCTTGTGCGCGAACAGCGCGGTGCGGATGACCTTGCTGAAGGAATGCGGGTCATCGGCCATGTCCGGCTTGACCAGCACGTACTTCTTGCGACCCAGCCAGAACACGAACGTGGCGATGAACATCAGCAGCCCCGGGATACCGAACGCCACCGACGGACCATAACTGGCCAACAACAGCGGCATCGTGAGCGATGCGAACAAGGAGCCGAAGTTGATGATCCAGTAGAAGGCATCGAAGACCTTCTTCGCCAGGTGTTTGTTGCTCTGGTCGAACTGGTCGCCAACAAAGGACGCGACCAGCGGCTTGATACCACCGGCACCAAAGGCGATCAGGCCAAGGCCGGCAAAGAAACCCATGCGGTTGTCTTCAAACACCGCGAGGAAGGCATGCCCCAGGCAGTAAACCAGGCTGAACCACAGAATGGTGTTGTACTTGCCGAAAAAGCGATCCGCGATCCAGCCACCCAGCAACGGGAAGAAGTACACACCGATCATGAAGGTGTGCATCAGGTCCTTGGCCGCCAGTGCCCGTTCACCCGAATCCAGGATGTGCTGCAGCAGGGTCGAGGTGATCAGGAACTGCACCAGGATGTTGCGCATCCCGTAGAAGCTGAACCGTTCGCAGCCCTCGTTGCCGATGATGTAGGGGATTTGGCGAGGCATCCGCCCCTTGGGCGCGGGTGTGGCTGCTACGTGGCTGGTCGTCATCTGCGGGCGATCCGTGGATACAAAGGTTGCAAGCGTAACGCATCATGCCGCCCGCCAGACCGGTTCTCACCGGTAAAACGCCTATCGCCTGCAACGGCAAAACCTTATCGGATAAGCCTGCACGCCCCTTCTACGCGGAAAGCATTACGATGACAGTCCCTCATCTTGAGGCGTTGCAATGCTGCGCTGGGGCTGTTTTGGACTGCTGGTCCTGTCATTTGCTGTCATGGCCGAGCCGGTGGTGCCGGTCATCAAGGTCGCCAACCTGCGCCTGCCCGATAGCGGCGAGACCTGGACCAGCCAGCGCGACAGGATCGCCACCTTGATGGAAACCCTGCGCCCGGACGTGATCGTGGTCCAGGACGTGCGCCAACTGGCCAACACCCCCAACCCCGCCTGCTGGCTGGGTAGCCGCCTCAAGTACAGCTGCGATTTCATCAGCGCCGACCGCCCCAGCCAGCCGATACGCCGCGGCAATGCGGTGCTGACGCGCCTCAGCGCGCAACAGGATGGCATCACCCTGCTGCATGGCGACAGCGCACCTACCGCTGCCGGCATGCAACGCCTGCAACTGCAACAGGCACAACTGAACATCTATGCCGCCAGCATGTGTCCGCGTGACAACAGCGCGGTCTCACGGGGCCACCAGGCGGCCGATCTGCGCTCATGGATGGATGCCACCGCAGATGGCCTGCCGTCACTGATCATCGGCGACTTTGCCGCCCCCACCGAAGAACTGGTGCGGCAGCTGCCGGGCTACCAGCCAGCGCGCAGGAACCCCTCCACCCGCCACGGCGACGCGCGCCTGTCTGCCGACGCCCAGCACGGCATGGATGTGCTGTACCAGGTGCGCAGCTTCGCCGACATCACCCAGCAGGCCATTCAATTGCCTGCCAGCGATGCGCAATCCCCGCCAGAGCCGCTGGGCATGATGGCGACGCTGCGCATGACCCGGATTCCAGAGGCCGCTGCCGTCGAGCAGCCTTGAAGTAGCACCGAGCTCGCCTGCAGTAGCGGCGTAAGCCACGAGGCTGGGTTTGCCGAAGCTTCAAGCATGCGTGCCATCTGACGATCTATCTGCTTCGCGGCTCACGCCGCTCCCACAAGGAAGCAGCCTGCGCGCCGCCGGACAGCCCTGAAACAACAAAGGCCGGGCAATGCCCGGCCTTTGCGTCAGCGGTGGCCGTTGGGGCCGCCGCTGCATGTCATTGCACTCAGGCAATGGCTTCCTGGTAGCGGCGCTCGACTTCCTTCCAGTTGATCAGGCTGTAGAAGGTTTCGATGAACTCGGCGCGACGGTTCTGGAACTTCAGGTAGTACGCATGCTCCCACACGTCGATGGTCAGCACCGGGGTGCGACCTTCCATCAGCGGGCTTTCCTGGTTGGAGCTCTTCTCCACCAGCAGCTTCTTGTCGGCGGTGACGCTCAGCCATGCCCAGCCGGAACCGAACTGGGTCAGCGCAGCCTTGGTGAAGGCCTCCTTGAACTTGTCGAAGCCACCCAGCTGCTCATCGATGGCCTTGGCCAAGGCGCCGCCCGGGGTGCCACCGGCGTTCGGGCCGATCACGTCCCAGAACAGCGAATGGTTGCCATGGCCACCACCCTGGTTGCGCACGCCCTGCTGCAGGTTCTCCGGCAGGGTCTTGACCTTGCGCAGCAGCTCGTCGATCGGCAGGTCGGCGTACTCGGTGCCTTCGACCAGCGCGTTGAGGTTGTTGACGTAGGTTTGGTGGTGCTTGGAGTAATGGATCTCGACCGTGGCCGCATCCATGTACGGTTCCAGCGCGTCGTAAGCGTAAGGCAGCTTGGGCAGGGTATAGGCCATCACAAATCTCCTTGGGTATATGCCTGGGGTCTGTGCCCGGAAAACCCGGGCGATGCAGATACAGCAGTGAATGGTAGGCAGGAATGCCCAACTTACCAAGACCGATGTAAAGGAAACTTTGTCCCGCCGTCGGGATCGACAGCATTTCAAGGTAATGCGCTGCCATTGTTATCGCCCTGTGAACCAACACGCGCGGACAGCGCATGAATCGCCCGTTCAACAAACTCCGGCTGACGGCGTGATAATCGTTCTCCTTTCCTTTGCTGATTGCTCGACCTGATGCGCAAGCCCTACCTTCTGGTTATAGCCATAGTCCTTCTGGTTGCAGGCCTGTGGGGCATGCGCGTCGCGCAGCAGCCACCGCCGCCGCAATTCGCGCCTTCCTTGGGTGCGGACCTCGGCGCCGGCGGCAATTCGCAGGCCGCTGCAGAAGCGCAATCCCGCGCGGCAACGCCGCGCGATCCGCTCCCAGCGTTCCTGCCGCCCGAAGCACGCCAGACCATTGCCCTGATCCAGCGCGGCGGACCCTACCCGCATCGCCAGGACGGCAGCACCTTCGGCAACCGCGAGCGCCAGCTTCCGCAGCGGCCGCGCGGCTATTACCGCGAATACACCGTGGACACACCGGGACTGAATCACCGTGGCGCCAGGCGCATCGTGACCGGTGGCGAGCCGCCGGACGCCTGGTATTACACCGACGATCACTACGAAAGCTTCCGCAGCTTTGAAGTCCCCGCCAGGAGTACGCCATGAGTGACAGCGGTTTCGACATGGGACTGGAAGACGTCAGCCAGGCCGGCGTCTACGGTGTAGGCGACGGTGACCTTGGCGGCTTGGCGGCGGTAGCCCGCGATGCCGGGCTGCGCGTATACCGCATCGACCTAGAAGGCTGCACCGACAAGCGCACCCTGTTGATGCGGCTCGGCACGCAGCTCGATTTTCCAACCGGCTGGAGTCGTAACTGGGATGCGCTGTCCGATGGATTGCGCGACTTGTCCTGGCTGCCAGCCAACGGCTATGCCTTGCTGTTCAGTGACGCCAACGACCTGCGCCAGGGCAGCCCAGCCGACTTTGATACCTTGCTGGAGGTGCTATCCGAAGCCTCGGCCAGCTGGGCCGAGGACAGGGTGGCGTTCTGGGCCTTCCTGGAGCTGCCGGGCGGCGGCGAAGAAGCGCCTGCCGACGAGGAAGAATGATCCTCAGCGGGCGGCCTGAAGCCAGCGTGCCAGGCCGTCCAATTGCTGTGCCTGGACTTTGTCCACCACCGGTGCCAAGGCGCCGAGGTCGTCTGGGCTATAGCCACCAGCCCGGTAGCGCCACGTCACCCGGGTAGACGGGCCTTCTGCCTGCAAGGTCCATTCGGCGACGCCGTGCAGGCCCATGCCCTGCATTGGTCCAAGTCCGCCGGTCAGGCGCAGGGTTTTCTGCGGATCGACGAACACGACCTGCAGATGCTGTGCCTGCTGTGCGCCCACGATTTCGCAGAAGCAGCCACCGGCACGGGCGTCGATTGACAGCTTGGCAGCCTTGCCCCACCAACTGTGGTCTTTAGGCCACCACTGATCGATGTCGGCAGTCATCGCCTGCCATACGCGCGTGGGTGCGGCTGCGATCAGGACGCTGTTTTCGACGGTGAAGCCTGCACGCGTGGAATCTTTGACTTCTGCGTGCGCGGGCAAGGCGCAGGCTGTTGCGAGCAGCAGGAGCGTATTGAGTCTGCGGTGCATGGCTGCTGCTCCTGTTGAATGACATGAGCATGCGCGGAGCGTGGTTGGGCCGCAAGCGCTGGGCTCATGGCCAAGAGCACCCCGCCCCAGCCCTCCCCTACACCTGCGGTGCAAGGGAGGGAGCGAAAGTCCTCCTTTCGGCCGAGCAGCTGAGCCCTCCCTTTCGCGCAGCGAAGGAGAGGGTTGGGAGGGGTGCTTTTGATCTTCGCCAATTGCGCGACTGCAGGGGTACAGCGAGAACCCCCTCCCCCACGCCTTCGGCGCAGGGGTTGTAGTGCCGAGCCATGCCCGGCATAAGCCGTCCCGGCAATCCATCGGCGCGGCAGCTGTAAGCCGCGAAACCTGCAAGAGCACCCCTCCCCAGCCCTCCCCTGCACCCGCGGTGCAAGGGAGGGAACAGAGCATCAGCCCAAGTCCGCCGAAACCGGCCCCTTCAGCTCGATGGTGTTGCCATCGGGGTCCCTGAAGTACAACGACAACCCGTCACCTTCAGCACCGAAATTCACCTCGGCTGCCGCCAGCGGCGTTGCACCGTGTTCGGACAGATACGCAACCAATTCCGCTTCATCGAAAGGCGCTATCCGCAGGCACAGGTGATCAACGTTGCGCGCCTCCGGCCCCGGGCCACTGCCGCCGCGCGCACCCAGCGCGCCATCCAGACTGATCAGGTCGATCATCGACACACCTGCACGCAGATGCACCAGGCCGAGATGGTCACGTCGTCGCACCACCTCGCAGCCCAGCACCGCCGAATAGAACGCAACGCTACGCTCCAGGTCGCCGACCCGGAACACCACATGATCAATACGTGTGACGTCGAACGGCCGTTTCATCATCACCTCGAAGCATCCTGGGACACCATCCTGCCGTCCTACGCGAGGACGGCAGGTGAAGCAAATGCAGGCCGCCAGAGCCGACTCAGGCGTCCAGTTCCTGCCAACGCGCGTAGGCAGCATCCAACTCGGCCTGCACCTTGCCCAGCTGCTGGGTATGCGCGGTGACCTCGGCACTGCTGCGGGTATAGAACGAAGGGTCGTTCATCGCCGAGGTCAGGCCTTCGACATCCAGTTCCAGTTGTTCGATCCTGGCCGGGAGCTGCTCCAGCTCGCGTGCATCCTTGAAACTGAGCTTGCGCTTGGGCGCCGCTGCAGGTGCTGCAGCCACCGCGGCAGCGGGTGCAGGTGCCGCGGTCGCCGACGCTTTGGCCACCGCCATCGCGGTCTGGGTCGGTGCCGGGCGCTGGCGCAGCGAGTCGCTGTAACCACCCACGTAATCGCCCACCTTGCCCTCGCCTTCCAGCACAAGGGTGGAGGTCACCACGTTGTCGAGGAAGTCACGGTCATGGCTGACCAGCAGCAGCGTGCCGGTGTAGTCGGCCAGCAGCTCTTCCAGCAGTTCCAGGGTTTCCACGTCCAGGTCGTTGGTCGGTTCGTCCATCACCAGCAGGTTGGACGGCTGCGCGAACAACTTGGCCAGCAGCAGGCGGTTGCGCTCGCCGCCAGACAGGCGGGTAATCGGCGCGCGCGCGCGTTCCGGGGTGAACAGGAAGTCCTGCAGGTAGGCATGCACGTGCTTGCGCTTGCCGTTGAGGTCGATGAAGTCCGCGCCTTCGGCCACGTTCTCGATCGCGCTCCAGTCCTCGCGCAGGGTGGCACGGTACTGGTCGAAGTAGGCAATCTGCAGATTAGTGCCCTGCCGCACTTCGCCGGTATCAGGCTGCAGGTCCCCAAGCAGCAGCTTCAGCAAGGTGGTCTTGCCGCTGCCATTGGGGCCGATCAAACCAATGCGATCACCACGCAGGATGGTGGTTTCGAAATCCTTGACCATCACCCGCTCACCGAACGCGAAGGAGATGTTCTTGATATCGATGACCTTCTTGCCGGAGTTCTCGGCACCGGCGGCTTCCAGCTTGACGTTGCCACTGAGCTCACGTCGCTGGCTGCGCTCGTTGCGCATCGCCTTGAGCCGGCGCACGCGGCCTTCGTCGCGGGTGCGGCGGGCCTTGATGCCCTGCCGGATCCACACTTCTTCCTGCGCCAGCAACTTGTCGAAGCGGGCGTTCTCGGCCGCCTGTGCATTGAGGCGCTCTTCGCGGCGGCGCTCGTAGTTGTCCCAGTCGCCCGGCCAGCTGGTCACCTGGCCGCGATCGATCTCGACGATGCGGGTGGCCAGGGCGCGCAGGAAGCGACGGTCATGGGTGACGAACACCACGCAGCCGTTCCAGCCCTTGAGGAAGGTTTCCAGCCAATCGATGGCTTCGATGTCCAGATGGTTGGTTGGTTCATCCAGCAGCAGTACGTCGGGGCCGGCGACCAGCGCACGCGCAAGCAGCACGCGGCGCTTCATGCCGCCGGACAGACGGCCGAACTCAGCGTCGCCATCCAGGTCGAGCTTGGTCAGGGTTTCCTCGACGCGCTGGTCCAGACCCCAGCCATCGGCGGCGTCGATCTTGGCCTGCACATTGCCCATGGCCTCGCCATCGAAGACCTCGGCGTGGCTCAGGCGGTGGAACTCGGCCAACCAGTGGCCAAGCTCGCCGAGGCCATCGGCGACCACGTCGAACACGCTGCCGGCAGCGCCGTGCGGCACTTCCTGCTCGAGCCGGGTGACGCGCACGCCCTGCTGCACGCGCACCTCGCCGTCATCGGGCTTGAGCTCGCCAGCCATCAGCTTCATGAGAGTGGATTTGCCGGCGCCGTTGCGGCCGATCAGGGCGATGCGCTCGCCAGTCTCGATCGACAGTTCGGCTTTTTCCAGCAACAACGGGCCGCCGACGCTGTAGTCGACGTTCTGCAAGGTAATCAAAGGCATGGGCGTATTGTACGGGCTCTGGCGGTCGACCGCGCTCAATCGTCGCTAAACACATCCGCCGGCAGGCCGAGCAGCTGGCGCAGGCTGGCCGGGATGCGCTTGCCGGGATGGCGAACCGCCCATAGCTGACGCTGCAATGGCGGCAAGGGCGTCGCCAACACCTGCAGCTTGCCCAGCGTCACCAGGTCAGCCACCGCATGCCGTGACAGGCAGGCCAGACCCAGCCCGGCGACCGCGCCCTGCTTGATCGCTTCGGTGCCGCCCAACTGCAGCACTTCCGCGAAGCCATGGAGATGCGGCAACAACGCTTGCTCGGCCGCCTCACGCGTGCCTGAACCGGGTTCGCGCAACAGCCAGCGCGCTTGCCGCAACATCGCCAGGTCCGCTCCCTTGCTGAACTGCGTCGCCAGCGGATGGCGTTCGCCAAACACCACCACCAGTTCATCCTGCTGCCAGTGCGCCACTTCCAGCCCCGGCTCGTGGCTGGGCCCCTCAATCAAGCCGACATCCACCTCCAGCCGCTGCACGGCAGTCGTGACCTCGCGGGTATTGCCGATCACCAGCTCGACATGGGCGTGTGGATTGGAGGCCTGCAGGTCAGCGATACGTGCCGGCATCAGGTAGTTGCCGATGGTGGTGCTGGCGCCGACCTGCCAACGCACGGCGGCACCGGTCTGGCTGTCGGCACGGAACCGGCGCTCGATATCGGTCATACCCGCCAGCAAGGCGCGCGCTTGCGGTAACAGGGCCCGGCCGTGGCCGTTAAGCACCAGTCGACGGCCTATCCGGTCAAACAAGGCCAGCCCGAGCAGGTTCTCCAGTTCGACCAGGGCAGCACTGACCGCTGATTGCGACAAGCCCAGCAGCTCACCTGCCGCCGTAGTGGTACCGGCTTCGGCAATGCCGGAAAAGATCTGCAGCTGACGCAGCGATAGATGCATTACCTATCTCACAAATAGGTTGATTCAACCAATATTATCCGTTTTACAGGTAATAACCAGGGGTGCAGCATGGGCTATCTTCTAATAACCCAATGTTATGAACACCTCGACCCAAGGGCTGACCTCGATGCCCCTTTCCCGCCTCCCCGGCCTGTTGCTGACGGCCGCCGTCGCCGGCCTGTCAATCTGGCTGGGCACCTTGCCGTGGATGCAGAACCACGGCATCAGCGCGCTGACCCTGGCCATCGTCATCGGCATCGTGCTGGGTAACACGGTTTACCGCAGCCTGGCGACGCGCGCCGATGCAGGCGTTGTTTTCTCCAAGGCGACCTTGCTGCGTGCCGGCATCATTCTTTACGGCCTGCGTCTTACCCTGCAGGATATCGGCCAGGTTGGCGTTGCCGGCGTGGCGATCGATGCGCTGGTGCTGTGTTCCACCTTCGGCCTGGCCTGGTGGCTGGGCACCAGGCTGCTTGGCATGGACCGCAACTCGGCCCTGCTGATCGGCGCTGGCAGCTCGATCTGTGGTGCTGCCGCGGTAATGGCAGCCGAACCGGTGATCAAGGGCCGCACCGAACAGGTCGCCGTTGCCGTGGCCACGGTGGTGGTGTTCGGCACGATCGCGATGTTCCTGTACCCGCTGCTGTACCAGTGGGGCGTGTCGGCGGGCTGGATGCCGCTGGATGAGACCGCGTTCGGCGTATTTACCGGCTCCACCGTGCATGAGGTCGCGCAGGTAGTGGCGGCTGGCCGTGCGGTCAGCGAACCTGCCGCCGATGCGGCCGTCATCACCAAGATGGTGCGGGTGATGATGTTGGCACCGTTCCTGGTTGGCCTGTCTGCCTTGCTGGCCCGCGGCCAGAACAGCAGCAATGGCGAGCGCTCGAAGATCACCATTCCGTGGTTCGCGTTTGGCTTCATCGCCATGGTCGGCTTCAACTCGCTGCAGCTACTGCCGGCCGAGGTGGTGAAGGTATTGATCGATCTGGACACCGTGCTGCTGGCCATGGCGATGGCTGCGTTGGGCCTGACCACGCATGCTTCGGCGCTGCGTCAGGCCGGTGCCAAGCCAATGTTGTTGGCTTTGCTGCTGTTCGTCTGGTTGATGGGTGGCGGGATGCTGATCAATCTTGGGGTGCGGGCTGTGCTGGGCTGAGGCGCTATTGGTAAGGCCGCTGCCGAGCATGGCTCGGCACTACAGGATTGGGGCCGCGACAGCTTTAGCCCCTCTCCCGCATGCGGGAGAGGGTTGGGGTGAGGCCAGCTGTTCGCTGGTAAAGCCCCTGCCGAGCATGGCTCGGCACTACAGGATTGGGGCCGTGGTGGCTTTAGCCCCTCTCCCGCGTGCGGGAGAGGGGTTGGGGTGAGGGGCGCTTTTCGCTGGTAACGCCGCTGCCGAGCATGGCTCGGCACTACATTTCAGAAACAAAAAAGGCCTTCCCGGTTACGGGAAGGCCTTTGCACTTTCGCTTGCAGCTCGATCAGGCTTCCGGGCGCATGTACGGGAACAGCAGCACGTCACGGATCGAGGCGCGGCCGGTCAGCATCATCACCAGGCGGTCGATGCCGATGCCCAGGCCGCCGGTCGGTGCCATGCCGTATTCCAGCGCACGGATGTAGTCGGCGTCGTAATGCATGGCTTCGTCGTCACCACCGTCCTTGGCTTCGACCTGAGCCTGGAAACGTGCGGCCTGGTCTTCCGGATCGTTCAACTCGGAGAAGCCATTGGCCAGCTCCTTGCCGTTGACGAACAACTCGAAGCGGTCGGTGTAACCAGCATCGGTATCGCTGGCGCGGGCCAGCGGCGAGACCTCGACCGGGTGATCGGTGATGAAGGTCGGCTGGATCAGGGTGTGCTCGACCGTGGCCTCGAAGATCTCCAGCAGCAGCTTGCCCCAGCCGTAGCTCGGCTTGACGCGGATCTTCAGGCGTTCGCAATGGCGCAGCAGCGCATCACGATCGGTGCAGTCGGCGGCCGAGATCTCCGGGTTGTGGTGACGCACGGCTTCGTCCATGCGCCAGCGACGGAACGCCGGGGCCAGGTCGATCTGCGCGCCATCCCATTCAACAACGGTGGTGCCCAGCACGCTCTGCGCGACGTCGCGGATCACGCCCTCGGTCAGGTCCATCACTTCGTTGTACGTGGCATAGGCCTCGTACAGCTCCATCATGGTGAATTCCGGGTTGTGGCGGGTGCTGACGCCTTCGTTGCGGAAGTTGCGGTTGATTTCGTAGACGCGCTCAAGGCCGCCAACCACCAGACGCTTCAGGTACAGCTCCGGCGCAACGCGCAGGTACAGATCCAGGTCCAGCGCATTGTGGTGGGTGGTGAACGGCTTGGCCGTGGCGCCGCCGGGGATGTAATGCATCATCGGCGTTTCGACTTCGAGGAAGTCGCGGCTGTCCAGCCATGCGCGCATCGCACGGATGATCTTGGAGCGCTTGATGAAGACCTCGCGCGACTCCGGGGTGACGATCAGATCGACGTAACGCTGGCGATAGCGCTGCTCGACATCGGCCAGGCCGTGCCACTTGTCCGGCAGCGGGCGCAGCGACTTGGTCAACAGGCGGATGCTGGTCGCCTTGACCGACAGCTCGCCGGTCTTGGTGCGGGTCAGGCCGCCTTCGACGGCGATGATGTCGCCCACGTCCCAGCCCTTGAAGGCGGCATAGATGTCGCCCAGCGCGGTGGCCTGCAGGAACAGCTGGATGCGGCCGCTCTCGTCCTGGATCTGGGCAAAGCTGGCCTTGCCCATGATGCGCTTGGCCATCAGACGGCCGGCCATCTTCACGGTACGACCGGTGGCTTCCAGGGCCTCGCCGGTCCAGACCTCGGCGTCGGCGTACTCTGCCTGCAACTTGCCGGCGAAGTCTTCGCGACGGAAGTCGTTCGGGTAGGCGATGCCCTGCCCGCGCAGTGCCGTGAGTTTCGCGCGGCGCTCGGCGATGAGGCTGTTCTCGTCGACGGGGGGCTGCTGCGTTTCAGGGGTCTGTTCGGTCATGGCTTTGATTTCTATTTGGGGGAGTTAACCAAGGTGCGGCCACCGCCGGGTGAAACCGCACCGTACAACAAGGGAATGGCCCGCGCAGGGCCATTCCGGATCACGCGTCGCTGCGTTTGGCGCCGGCTTCCAGGCCCGACTTGAGGCTGGCCTCGATGAACTCATCCAGGTCGCCGTCCAGCACCTTCTGCGTATCGGTACGCTCAACGCCGGTGCGCAGGTCCTTGATACGGCTCTGGTCGAGCACGTAGTTGCGGATCTGGCTGCCCCAGCCGATGTCCGACTTGGTCGCTTCCAGCGCGTCACGCTCGCTGTTGCGCTTCTGCACTTCCAGCTCATAGAGCTTTGCGGCCAGCATCTTCATCGCGGTGTCGCGATTCTGGTGCTGGCTACGGCCGGTCTGGCAGGCAACCACGGTATTGGTCGGGATGTGGGTGATACGCACCGCCGACTCGGTCTTGTTGACGTGCTGGCCGCCGGCACCGGAGGAACGGTACACGTCGGTGCGCAGGTCGGCCGGATTGATGTCGATCTCGATGTTGTCATCGACTTCCGGCGACACGAATACCGAGGTAAAGCTGGTGTGACGGCGGTTGTCCGAGTCGAATGGCGACTTGCGCACCAGCCGGTGAACGCCGATCTCGGTCTTCAGCCAGCCGTAGGCGAACTCGCCCTCCACCCGGAACGTAGCCGACTTGATGCCAGCGACGTCGCCGCCGGACACTTCCATCAGCTCGGTCTTCCAGCCGCGCGATTCGCACCAGCGCAGGTACATGCGCAGCATCATTTCCGCCCAGTCCTGGGCTTCGGTACCGCCGGCACCGGCCTGGATGTCGACGAAGGCGTTGCAGCTGTCCATTTCGCCCGAGAACATGCGCTGGAACTCGAGTTTCTCGATGTGCGACTGGTACTTGTCCAGGTCAGCCACCACGGCCAGCGCGGTGTCCTCGTCCTGTTCGCTCTCGGCAAGCTCCAGCAATTCGGTGGCTTCGGACAGGCCATCCAGTACATCGGCAATGCCGGTGACGGTCTTGTCCAGCACCGAGCGCTCGCGGCCCAAGGTCTGGGCATACTCGGGATTGTTCCAGATGTCCGGATTTTCGAGTTCGCGGGTTACTTCTTCGAGACGTTCTTTCTTGACGTCGTAGTCAAAGATACCCCCTGAGCGATACCACGCGATCAGTCAGATCGGTGATTCGCTGGCGGATGGGATTCAGTTCGATCATGGTCGGTCTAATAAGGCAGACAAGCTGTCAATTCTAGCACCCCGCCGGGCCCTGTATCGGTCACCCCGGCCCGGAACCCTTTCTCGCTGAATAGACACAACTTAACGTTAGAATCGCCGCCTGACCCGCGAAGACGGGGAAAGGAGACATAACTGACCATGAAGGACCTAAGCTTGAACGCCAGCCACGCTCGCCTCTTTGCTGCTATCACCATGACCTTGGCACTTACCGCCTGCCAGAAGCTGGGCGGGATTGCCGCCAGCGGCGCCGACAAGGCGCCCAACCTGACCGTCGGGGAAACGGTCTCCGGTGAGATCACCTCCTCCAGCACCCTGAACTACAACGACGGCAGCCGTCACCAGAGCTACAAAGTCACGATGAAGAGCGGCGAAGCCGTCTCGCTGGAACTGGGCGGCTCGCTCAGCGGCCAGTTGGCGGTATTCGATGGCCAGAACATGATCGCCAACGCGTCCTCCTCCGGAATGAGCGAAGGCGACTCCACGGCCAGTGCGGTCAATCTCGCTTTCCGCGCGCCGAAGGACGGCACCTATCTGGTCGCGGTCAACAGCGCCAGCGCCGACGCCTTCGGCCCGTTCAAGCTCAAGGCCGCCAAGGTCGTGCCCTACGACGGCAAGCCGTTGGCCGCCGACAGCGAGGCAACCGACTGGCTGATGGGCGACAAGCAGGAATACAAGCTCAAGATCGACAAGGCCGGCCTGTACTCCATCACCGCCGACTCCAGCGCGTTCGACTCCTACCTGCGCTTGAACGGCCGTAACGTCGAGCTGGAAGACGACGACAGCGGCGGCAGCCTCAATGCCCGCATCCAGACCTACCTGGAGCCGGGTGACTACACCATCGCCGCCTCCTCGGTGAACGGCAGCACCGGCTCCTTCAAGCTCAGCGTCAAGCTGACGCCGACGCCCAATGGCCTGGTCACCCGCGATGGCACCTCCCTGACCGTCGGCCAGACCGCGCAGTCGATGATGGACTCGCGTGGCCGTCGCACCTTCGTGCTCAACCTGGATGCGCCCAAGCAGATCCAGTTCGACGCCATCGCCGACAACTTCGACTCGGTACTGAAGATCACCGGCCCCGGCGTTGACGAAGAGAACGACGACGGCGGCAACGGCACCAACGCGCAGCTGATCCTGAACCTGCGCGCCGGCCGTTACATCGTTGCGGTCAGCAGCCTGGGCAGCCAGCAAGGCGTGTTCGAACTGGAAACCACCGATCTTGGCGGTGGCGATGTCGCTGCGCCGGCCAACAGCAACCGCAAGGATGCTGCCGAGGAAGCCGCTGCCGCTGCCGCCGACGCAGCTGCCGCCGTCATCCACTAAGCCACATCGCCCACCGCGCCCGCGGGCGTGATGGGCCCACCGCCACGCTGCCTGCCCCCGCAGGCAGCGTGGCTGCTTTTTACCCCTGCTTCCCACATCAAGGAGTTCAAGTGAAGCGATTTGCAGCCGGACTGCTGTCCCTTGCCATTGCCGCCGCCGTGCACGCCCCCGCGTATGCCGCTGGCCCGGCCCGCGCGCTCGCCATCGACGGCGACGTCTCTGGTGAAATCACCTCTTCCAGCCCGGTCAACTACAGCGACGGCACCCGCAGCCAGCTGTTCTCGTTGCAGATGGGCGCCGGCCAGGCGGTATCGCTGAAGCTGGAAGGCGCACTCAAGGGTGCGCTGGCCGTATTCAATCGTGACGTGCTGGTGTCCCGCACCGACGGCGGTGGCGAAGGCAGCACCACGCTGAGCATGCGTGCCGACAAGGCCGGCCAGTACCTGGTCGCCGTCAGCGGCGCCGATGCACGTGCCTTCGGCCCGTTCCAGCTGTCCGCCGAACCCATCGTTGCCTATGACGGCAAGCCGTTGACGGCTGGCCGCCGGGTCACCGACTGGCTGAGCAATGGTGACAAGACCTTTGTCCTGCAGGTCGACAAGCCGGGCCTGTACACCATCAACCTGGAGTCGAACGAGTTCGATGCCCGCCTCGAACTGAGCGGCAACGGCCTCAATCTGGAAGACGATGACGGCGGCAGCAACCTCAACTCGCGCCTGGTCGCTCCGCTGCAGCCGGGCCGCTACACCCTGACCGCCGGCGGCCTGGGTGAGGCTTCCGGCGCGTTCTATCTGGGCGTCGAACAGTCGGATTTCCCGGAAGGCCTGGTCTTCAATGACGGCACCAACCTGCCGTTGGAAGGCACCGTCAGCGGCTTCATTGGCGCCGACGACACCCGCAGCTTCGTGCTGAACCTGCCGGAACGCCGTCGCGTGCAGCTCGATGCCAGCGGCAAGGAACTGGACACCATGCTCACCATCCAGGGTGGCGATATCACCCTCAGCGATGACGACGGCGGCGGCGGTGTCAATTCGCGCATCAGCCAGGTGCTGGATGCCGGTGAATACAACGTGTCGGTGCGCTCGGTGAACAGCCGTGGCGGTGTGTTCCAGCTCGCCACCGCCACTGCAGCCGCGCCGGATGGCCCGACCCGTCCCGAGCTCAAGCTTGGCCGCGAAGTCACCGGCCAGCTGCGCGCAGGCAACCGTGACCTGTACACCCTTGAGATTCCGCGCAAGGGCAAGTATGTGATCAGCATGACCGCAGGCTCCTCCAGCCTGGATGGCATGATCACCCTGATGCGCAATGGCGAAGAAGTTGCCCAGCAGGATGACAGCGACTCCAGCCTCGATCCGAACCTGGAGATCGACCTGGAAGCCGGTCGTTACATCGTTCTCGCACACAGCTTCGATCCGAACGCCACCGGCAGCTACCGCCTGCTGGCACGTCGCAAGTAAGCAAGCGGCACCCAAAGCCCCCAACCAGAAAACAGGCATAGGGCATTTAATTTTTAACGAGCCGCGATTAAAGCCGAAGCACCCCCAC
>NZ_JBRREA010000052.1:0-30182 GCF_056759975.1 Stenotrophomonas sp. STEN031 | reverse complement strand
CCCGCCCCCGCCCCCCCGCGCCGTCGCCTCTTCCCTCTCTCACTGCCTAACCCCGCCGTCCTTAATCTCCCTGGCCCCTCGCCCGGGCCCCCCGCCCCCCCCCCCCCCCCCCCACGTCGATAGCGCTTCGACTCACAGACGTGATCGACACCATGAGTGCACCCGCCCGCAAGATTTCCGCCGCTGTGATTGCCTGCCAGGGACTGGATGTCCTGCACATGATGCGGCTGAAGGTTGCCAGCTCACTGCTGATGGCCGAGTACATCCAGGCGGAGGTGCAGGAGTGGAATCACCAGCAGGTGGATCTGCTGGTGGCCTGTATCGATGACAGCAAGGGCCAGCAGTTGTTGCGTGAGGCAAACCAGCAGGGGCTGCCGGTGCTGGCGGTGACACGCCGGATGCTGTCAGGCCTCACCATTCCCGGCGTGGCTTACGGCGCCAGCGTTCGCGATATCTTCCAGCAGTTGCGGCAGATACTGCTGGCATCGGACAGCAGTGGCGAGCGTTTCCAGCCGCGCACGCTGTTCCGTAGCCTGGGGGATGCCCGCGGCAAGCCCGGCTTGCTGCATATGGGCCTGGTCAAAGTACTGGTCGATGCCTCGCACACGCGGGTGACGCTGCTGCGTGATCTGCCCTATGAGAACTACCTGAAGGCCGCCGTTGAACCGGGCTGGACCTTGTCGGTGCTGGGCAGCAACGAGGCGCTGGATGAAGGAATGGCTGACGCAGTCAGCACCCATGCCTTCGAGGACTTCTGCTGGCAGGCGGCCGCTCTTTCGCCCGAACCGCTGTTGCAGCGCGAGACCACCAACCCCTGCCAGCTGCGCGGCTGGCCCGAGGTGGAGACCGGCAAATTGCCAATGCAATGGCTGCTGCCGATGGCGGCGATGATGATACGGCCATGGCAACCGGGCGAACTGGCCCAGGCGACGGGCACGTCGTTGGACGATATTGCCCGTATCATGGCGGCGGCGGCGTGTACCGGATTGCTGGATGGCAGTGGCGCCGCGCCGGCACCGGCGCGTAATGCCGGCAACAAGGTGTCCGGCTTCTTCACACGTATCGCCAAGCGATTCGGGCTCAACTTTTCCAAGGGGCTTCAGGTCTGACGGCTATGGCAACCAAGTTGGTTTTTGTCGGTGAAATGGGTGCGGGTAAAACGACTGCGATCCGGTCGATCTCGGACATGGAACCGATCAGCACCGAAATGCCGATCAGCGACGAGGCAGCGCTGGAGGCATTCGAGGACAAGTCCCACACCACGGTGGCGCTGGATTACAGTTCCATTGAACTGGGTGACGGCGAGTTGCTGCATGTCTATGGCGTGCCGGGGCAGGCCTATCTGGACTTCATGTGGCCTATCGTGGCGGAAGGGGCCATTGGCGTGATCGTACTTGTGAGCGCACTCAACCCGCGCGCGCTGCCAAGTACGTTGACACTGCTGGAGCGCTTCCGTGGCCTGGCACCGGAAGCCTGTTTCGCGGTGGGCGTGACCTGCCAGGACCGCGAGCCCGATTTCAGTTTCAGTGAATTCCGCAATGCCCTGGCCGGCGAAGGCCACCGCCTGCCGGTGATGTGGGTGGACGCCCGCGAGACCAGCCAGGTCGATTTCCTGATCAAGGCATTGCTGTCCTGCCGTTACGCCGAAGCAATTGCCTGAGCCAGCGATGGTGTTGGTTGTGGGAGCGGCGTAAGCCGCGAAGCCAGTGAATCTTCCGACGTTGCGCTTGTGAGACCCCTGCCGAGCATGGCTCGGCACTACAGCCAGCCCAGCGCTACGCCTCCGGCAACACCTTGCCCGGATTGAGGATGCCGTCCGGGTCCAGCGCCTGCTTGATGGCGCGCATCGTTGCCAGCGTGCTTGCCGAAAATGCCTGCGCCATGAAGTCGCGTTTGGCCAGGCCAATGCCATGCTCTCCCGACAAGGTGCCACCCAGCTGCAGGGCCAGCGCAAATACCTTGGGCAGGGCTGCATGCGCGCGTGCGTTTTCGTCGGCGTCGTCCGGGTGATAGAGGATGTTGACGTGCAGGTTGCCGTTGCCGGCATGGCCAAAGGTGACGATCGGCAGCCGGGCCTGTGCCGACAATTGCTGCACGCCTTCCACCAGTGCGGGAATCTGCGATACCGGCACCACCACGTCTTCATTGATCTTGCCCGGCGCGATGGTCTTCAGCGCTGGCGACAGTGCACGCCGTGCCGCCCACAGCTTGTCACGTGCACTGCCATCGGTGGCCACATCCAGCGCCAGCATGCCGTCGCCTTCGGCGGCTTCGGCCAGTGCATTGAGTAGGTAGGGCAGGGTGTCCTCATCGCCATCGGCATCGATCAGCAGCATCGCGCCGGCGTCGGGCACCTGTGCGCCGTTGTGGCGCAGCAGCTGCAGGCTGCGTGCGTCCATGAACTCCAATGTGGTTGGCGTCACCGGTTGCGCCATCACCCGTGATACCGCGGCGGCCGCCGCCTCTGCGTCGCGATACAGCACGCGCAGGCCGGCCTGGCTGCGTGGGCGGGGAGTGAGCTTGAGCGTGGCTTCGACGATCAGCGCCAGCGTGCCTTCGCTGCCCACCAGCAGGTGGGTGAGGTCATAGCCGGTCGAGTCCTTGGTATAGGGTCCGCCGCAGTGGATCAACTCGCCGGTGCCGGTAACCGCGACCAGCCCCAGTACATTGTCGCGGCTGGTGCCGTACTTCACCGCGCGCGGGCCGCCGGCATTGCAGGCGAGGTTGCCGCCGATGCTGCAGATATCGGCGCTGGACGGGTCCGGGGGCCAGAACAGGCCATGTGGCATCAGGGCGTGTTGCAGGTCGCCATTGAGCACGCCGGGCTCGACCACCGCGCAGCGATCACCCGGTCGTATCGCGACGATGCGGTTCATGCGCGCGAACGACAACACGATGCCGCCGGCCGTGGCTACCGCGGCGCCGGTGGTGCCGGTGCCGGTGCCGCGTCCGACCAACGGCACGCCGTGCGCGCGACAGGCGCGGACGATGGCCTGCACCTGTTCGCGCGTGCTGGGCATGGCTACGCCCTGTGGCAAGGCGTGCCGCCAGGAGTTGTCCTGCGCGTGCGCTTTCAGCGCTGCGGCGTCGGTGCGCCAGTCGTCGCCGAGCAGTTGCGACAGGGTTTGTGCGAAAGCCGTGGGCAGGAGGGTCATGGGGTTTGGCGTGCCTCGGGGGGACGGTGCTGGATCAAGCGCCAGCCGATGACGGCGACCAGCAGTGGTAGCCACACCCAGCGCAGTTCCGACAGCACGGTCTGCAGGCCACGGGCGCTGAAGAAGTTGTTGGCGAACGGTGACACGCGGATGGGTCGCCAAGGCGCGAACAGGCGTTGATCACTCCATGGCCACCACAGCGCGACACCAAGGCCGCCCGATGTCAACGCATCCAGCAACGGGTGCGACAACGCGCAGATGAAGACGAACGCGGCAGCCTGCAGGCGGCTTGCGCGCAGCGTGCTGGCAAAGGCGGTTGCCAGGGCCGCCAACAGCGTGGCGAACAACAGTGAGTGACTGGCGCCGCGATGACCAAAGGCATCGGCATAGGGGACATGCAGGGCGAAGGCCAGTACATCGGCATCGGGCAGCATCGCTGCGACAACGCCGGTGACCAGCAGCCGGGTGGAAATACGTCCGCGTTCGCTGGCGCACCACAGTGCAAGCGGGACCGCGGCGTGGGTGAATATGCTTGGCATCAACAGTCGTCGGCGCGGAAGGCGTCGCGTATCCAGTTCAGGCGGGGAGGCTCGCCGCTGGCTTCGACCACATCGAAGCGGCAGGGGCTGTTGGCCAGTGCAGGGTGTTGGCTCAGGTAAAGCTGAGCGGCGCGAATCAGCTTGCGGCGTTTGTTGATGTCGACGGAGGCTGCGCCGCCGCCAAAACCGAGCGAGCGCCGATAGCGCACTTCGACAAAAACCAGGCTGGCGGTGCTGCGGTCGTACATCACCAGGTCGAGCTCGCCGCCGCGAAAGCGAACGTTGCTGGCCCGCCACTGCAGGCCAGCGTTCTCCAGCAGCACACGGGCAGCGGCTTCCACCGCTGCGCCGCGTTCACTCTGCTCAGCGGCCATCACCGATGGCGACCGGACGGCCGGCACTGAAGGTGGACCAGGCCGGGGTGCGCAACACGTTGCCGAAACCGTCCAGATGCAGGGTGCCGGTGGCACCGCTGAGGCCACCACTGGTGCTGGTGGCCAGCTTTTCCATATAAGCGGTGATCTTCCAGGCGTCGTAGCCGAAGGCGAACAGGCGACCCGCACCGCCGCGTGCGGTTGGCAGGGTGGTGGCGACGCTGGCAGCGGCCGGCAGGCCGGCCACGCCACGGCTGTTCCAGGCTTCGGTCGGGAAGGCGATGCCATCCAGGGCGACGTCGTCTTCGGCCTTGCCAGTGCCTGCGGTCAACTGCGAGGTGCCGACACGGCTGACGCCGGCCAATCCGGCCAAGGCCAACTGCGGCGCCAGTACGCGCGCCTGGTTGCCCTTGACTGCGAGCAGGATCGCGTCGACGCCGGTTGCCTGGCGCAGCTGCGCGGTGATGTCGGCAGGCACGTCGCCGACAGTGATGGTGGTTGCGATCTTGCCGCCACGCTCGCTGAAGCGTTCCTTGAAGGCACCACTCGAGCGACGCCCCGCATCGTCACTGCTGGCGATCACCAGCACGTTGCGGCGCTCGCGACCGAGCAGGTACTCGGCGGCCATCAGGCCATCGTCCTCGGGTGCCAGCGAGAAGGCGGCGTTGCCTGGCGGCGGCGCGTCCTTGCCGCGATTCAGGGCCAGCAGTGGCACCGGCAGTTCGCTGCGGTGGAACAGCGCATCCACCTCGTCGCGGCCGAGTGGGCCGACAATGAAGTCGACACCGTTGCCGACCGCCTTGTCGTAGGCCGCGCCAGCACCGCTGGCCGTGCCCTTGGTATCGATGAAGTCGATGGGCGGGCGACGACGGCTTTCGCCGTAGTAGCCGGCCAGCAGGCCGTCACGGACCGAGGCGCCGGCAGCGGCCAGGTTGCCGCTGAGCGGCAGCAGTACCGCCATCTTCACCGGCGGACGGTAGCCATCGGGATCGGCGGCCGGGCGCTTGCTGGTATCCAGCTGCGCGGCGCTATCGCGGTCGAACGGCCGCGGCAGCGGCAAGCCGCGGCCGATCATGGCGCGACCGGCGTGGTTGTAGAGCGGATCACCGACTGGCAGTGCAGCAGCACGGCTGCTGAGGGTGGCGTCGTTCAGGCCGGCCAGCAGGCGGGTGATGGCGCGCTGGTTGTCATTGCGCTCGGTGCCATTGAGCAGGGTGCCGGCACGGGCGCGCTCGGCAGCCGCGGCAAAGGCATCGCCCGTGGTTTCCAGTGCCTGCGCCCGGGCCAGGTACCAGCGCGCCTGCAAGGGTGCCGGCAGCGATGCCGGGTTCTCGGTCAGTACCTGCAGCACCGTGGCCGGCTGCTTGTCGCCCAGCGCCAGCTCGGCCTGCAGCAGGTTGAAGCGCTGGCGGGTTGCAGCGGACAGCTGGCGCGGTTGCACCTGTGCCATCAGCATCCTTGCGCGGGCGCTGTCACCGGCTTCGTGCCAGGCAAAGGCGGCGTCGGCCAGCAATGGGCTCTTGCCGGCACCGCGTACCAGTGCTGCCTGGGCTTCGAGTTGCTGCGCGGCATCGCGCGGTTTGCCCTGCTCGAGCAGGGCGATGGCTGCCTGCTGGGCGGGCGAGCTGGTCGGGGCAACGCTGGTGGTGGCGCAGCCGACGAACAGCAGCATCGACAATGACAGGGCGGAAATCCGTGCGACTGGCTTGTTCATTTAAGGTCCGTTCGACAGGGCGCGGCAGTGCCGGGCGGGGGAAACGGTACGATTCTACCCTTGGCCCACGGAAATACCGATGATGAGTACTGCTGCTGCCACCTTGTATGTCGTTGCCACGCCGATCGGCAACCTTGCCGATCTGAGCCCGCGCGCGCAGGAGGTGCTGCGTTCGGTGGCCGCCATCTGCGCGGAAGACACCCGTCATACCGGTCAGTTGCTCTCGCATTTCGGCATCAGCAAACCCTTGGTGGCCCTGCATGACCACAACGAAGAGGCGATGGCCGAACGTGTCGTGGCGCGTCTGCTGGGCGGCGAGTCGCTGGCGGTGGTCAGCGATGCCGGCACGCCGCTGGTCAGCGACCCGGGCTTTCGCCTGGTGCGTGCGGCGCGTGCGGCCGGGGTCAGAGTCAGCCCAATCCCAGGTGCCTGCGCGGCGATTGCTGCCTTGAGCGTGGCCGGATTGCCCAGCGATCGCTTCGTATTTGAAGGCTTCCTGCCGGCCAAGGGCGCGGCCCGCCGCGAGCGTCTCAACAAACTGGCGGCCGAGACCGGCACCCTGGTGTTCTACGAGTCCTCGCACCGAATCGCCGAATCGCTGGCCGACATGGTGGCTGCGTTCGGTGCCGAGCGGCCGGCGGTGGTGGGGCGTGAGCTGACCAAGCTGTTCGAGACCGTGCTCGATGGCAGCCTGGAGCAATTGCTGGCCAAGGCGCTGGCCGATGACAACCAGCGCAAGGGCGAGTTCGTGGTGATGGTGCAGGGTGCTGGCGACGATGAGCAGGCCAGGATTGCCGAAGGCCGTCGCCTTTACGCCAAATTGAACGAGCACCTGCCGCCTTCCACCGCTGCCAAGCTGGCGGCCGAACTGAGCGGCGCGCCGCGCAAGGCCTTGTATGGACAGGGCAGCAACGACTGAGGCGATGTGGGCGGCGGCCGATGCTGCCAGCCTGCGCCAGCAACTGGACCTGCGCGAGCACCCGCTGGCGGGCGGGACCGGCGGTGAGATCAAGGTCCAGCGCGAACGCTGGATGATGGTGCGCTGGTTGAATGCCTGGGCGTCGGAGCTGGTTTATCCGCTACGGGTGGCCAAGCGCGAAAGCCCTGACTTCATGGTGGACGCCGGCGATGTCCGGGTCGGCGTGGAATGCATGGAGGTGGTACCCGAGGCCTTCAAGCAGGTACAGGCCAAGTTGCACGGCGTCAATTCTGGTTGGGTGCGGCCGGTACCGCAGCGGCGCGCCGAGGAGGCGCGGGCTGAGTGGGACAGCCCGCTGCTGCGTCAGTTGCTGGCCGACACCTATGAGGGCAGCCCGTGGTCGGGGGATGAGCCGGAGCGGTTATGGGTGGATGTGATGCGCTGGGCGGTGGAGAAGAAGCGTCAGGTGCTGCACAAGCCTGGCTTCGCGCGGCAGTCGCGCAATGTGTTGCTGTTGTACGACAACTGGCCGTTGCCGCGGGTGGCCTTTGTTGAAGATGCCGATCCAGCGGTGTTGCGCAGTTGGGCGCTGGCGGCCCTGGATGAACTGTCGCGGCAATTGCAGGAGGGCGGCGCGCATGCTGACTTCCAACAGGTTGATATCCTGCATGAAGGCTGGCTCCTCTCTTTTACAGAGGCGGGGGTACGACTGTTGCGTTACCAACTGGATGCAGCTGAATGAAATGATCGGCCGGTCAGCTGCTGGACGTGCGACAATGCGCGCGGCGGAGTCGGCCAGACAGTCGCGTCATTCCTTCGGGAATGCCGAGGAAAGTCCGGGCTCCACAGGGCAAGGTGCCAGGTAACGCCTGGGCGGCGCGAGCCGACGGAAAGTGCAACAGAAAGATACCGCCGAACGGCCCTCGGGTGCGTGGTAAGGGTGAAATGGTGCGGTAAGAGCGCACCGCGAGTCTGGCAACAGACCGGTACGGCAAACCCCACCTGGAGCAAGACCAAATAGGGACCTAATGGCGTGGCCCGCGTCGGGTCCGGGTAGGTTGCTTGAGCGTTGCGGTGACGTAGCGCCTAGAGGAATGACTGTCCACGACAAAACCCGGCTTATCGGCCGGCTCCGCCGCTTTCATCGCCTGGCGGGCGATGAAAGCCCCAAAGTTTTGCAGCGCAAAACTTTGGGCCCCGGGCCTCTGCCCTCCAATTCCCCGCGCCTGTCGGCGCGCCCCCTTTACTAAAGGGGGCTGTTGCTCTTCGGATTTAGTGCTTGGCTCGCTGCGCATCGTGGTGGGGAGGAGCGTGGCTGTGGCTTTTGCTCTGGTTTCCGCTCCTGCGCTGGCTCTGATTGTGGCTTTTGCTTTTGCTTTTGCTCTGGCTCTTGCTCTTGCTCTTGCTCTGGCGCTGGCTTTGGCTTTGGCGCTGGCTTTTGTTGCGGCTTTGGCTGTTGCTCTTGCCTTGCTGTTTTTTTCCCTTCTCCCGCCTGCGGGGGAAGGTGCCCGAAGGGCGGATGGGGGGAGCTTTTGATCTTGCTTTGGCTGTGGGTCAAAGCCAAAGCCAAAGCCAAAGCCAAAGCCAAAGCACCCCTCCCTAACCCTCCCCTTCGCCGGTGGCGAAAGGGAGGGGACTAGGAGCCAAAGCCTTCTTTCCCAATTTTCATGCGCGTTTCCCCCAGATACACACCATCCGGGCCGAAACGGCGTTCGTGGATGAAGCCGTCGCCACCCTGGCCGATCGCCACGATGGTGCTGGCGCGGGTGCCGTAGTCGGTTCCGCGGATGAAGGCGCTCGATAGCAATCGCTCCAACTCCAGTGGAACGCCGGTAGCCGGTAGTTGTGCGTCCGCTGCCTGTTGCTCATCGGCCAGCGCCAGCCAAAGCGGCTCCAGGTTGTCACTGCCTGCAGCCAGCCAACCCTCAAGCACGCCCATCAGGCGGCGGGTCTTGGGCCAGGGCGCATCCAGGGCGCCGTTGGACATGCCGTGCACACCCGGAGGCAGGTCCTGCCGGGCGGACGGGTGGTTGCCCAGATAACTGCAATTCCCGGCGTCGGCAACCAATAGATTGAAGGGGGCAAACGCTGGCGCCCGGCTGGCCAGGTTGTCGGCATAGTCCTTGGCCCCCTGTCCGCCTGCCAGGTAGCTGGCGATCAGTTCGCCGCGCGAAGGTCCGCCTGTAGCTGCGCCCGGGTCACGCACATTGGTGACCACGGCGGCTTGCCCGCGCAGATTCACCCCCATCCAACTGCCGCTCGAACGCAGGTCGCGGCCGGCAATCACGTTGTCGTGAGGGGGAGGCCAGCGCTGCAAGGGGGCGGTGGGACGGGCGTGGAACTCGTCCCGGTTGCCGGCCATGAACAGGCGCCAGTGCGGGTGGGTTTTCCAGGCGAGGGCGACGAGACACATGCACGGAGTGTGCCGTTTTGCGCGCTTGTCAGCCATCGGCGGCTGAATGGCGGCTGGGCCGTGGCCCGCTTTTCACACGGTCTCTACACCACTGAATTTCATACAAATCTCAAAATTTGAGACGAAACAGTAACTTGTGGATAAACCTTGAACAACTCTCTAAACATTGGCGCAAACCATTGATGCGGCACGTGATTTTGTGCGCGGAAAGTTGTTGACAACCCTAAGGTCGCTGCTAAGGTGGGCATCAGAGGGAAAACCGGGTTTTTTGTGGTTTTTCGTGGTTCAATGACTTCCCAAGCAAAACGAACGAACGGGTGCCTCAGGCGTGTTTCAGGGTGAGACTGCCATCACGGTTGACGACAAGGGACGCATGGCGGTGCCAACCGCCTACCGCGACCTGGTTGCGCGCGCCAGTGGTAATCGCCTTGTGCTGACCTACAACCCGTTCGAAGCCGGTTGCCTGTGGTTGTACTCAGAGCAGGAGTGGGAGCGGGTGCGGGACGACGTAATGGCAAAGCCCAATACCCAGCGTGTAGTACGCACCCTGCAGCAGAAGCTTGTCGGCTCGGCCGCCCATCTGGAACTGGATGGCAATGGCCGTATCAGCCTGCCGTCCAGTCACCGCAGCGCGGTGGGCATCGAGAAGAAAGCAGTGCTGATGGGCATGGGTGAGAAGTTCGAATTGTGGAGCGAGCAAGCGCATCGCGCACTGATCCAGCAGACGTTGTCTGACGAGGATCTGGGCGATGGGCTTCTCGATCTGAAGTTGTGAGCCGGGGTGCCCGGGTGCGCGGTGAAGCGCAGGCCGGTCACCCTCCGGTGTCGCAGCCGCCGGCGGCTCACCTGCCGGTGCTGTACACCCAGGTCCTTGACGGCCTGAGGGTGATCGAAAACGGTACTTATCTGGATGGCACGTTCGGTCGTGGCGGTCACGCTGGCGGCGTGCTGCGCCAGCTCGGCCCGGAAGGGCGCCTGCTGGTGATGGACAAGGATCCCGAGGCCATTGCCGTGGCCGAGCGCGATTTCGCGCCGGACGGCCGTGTCTCGATCTATCGCGGCAGCTTTGCCGATCTGCTGGACTGGAGCGAGACCGCTGCCGGTCTGGATGGCGTTCTGTTCGACCTGGGCGTGTCCTCGCCGCAGCTGGATGTGGCCGAGCGGGGTTTCAGCTTCGGCAAGGATGGCCCGCTGGACATGCGCATGGACCCGGACTCGGGTGAAAGCGCTGCGGATTGGTTGAACCGCGCCGAAGACCGCGAAATCGCCGACGTGCTGTTCACCTATGGCGATGAGCGGCAGAGCCGCCGCATTGCCCGCGCCATCGTTGCCCGACGCGACAAGCAGCCTTTCACCCGTACGGCTGAACTTGCCGAGCTGATCGCCTCGGTGATGCCGCGTGGCAAGGACAAGATCCATCCGGCCACGCGCAGCTTCCAGGCCATCCGCATCCATATCAACCGCGAACTGGCCGACCTTGAAGCCGGTCTGGACGCGGCAATGGCGCGGCTCAAGCCCGGTGGCCGTCTGGCCGTGATCAGCTTCCACTCGCTGGAAGACCGCATCGTCAAGCAGTTCATGAACCGCCATGCCAAGGCGCCGCCGACCAATCGCCGGCTGCCGGAACTGCAGGCTTTCGTGCCGACGCTGGAGCTGATCGGCGGCGCCATCAAGGCCGATGACGACGAGCTGGCGATGAACCCGCGCTCACGCAGCGCCGTGCTGCGCGTGGCGCAGAAGTGCGAGGTGGCCGGATGAGCCGCCTGCTGTTGATCGTCCTGCTCGCGTGCACGATTGCTTCGGCAATCGGCGTGGTGTTCATGCGCCACCGCCACCGCCAGTTGTTCGTCGAACTGTCCAAGCTGGAGCACGCGCGTGACGAACTCAACATCGAGTTCGGCCGCCTGCAGCTGGAACAGGCCACGCTGGCCCAGGCCACGCGCGTGGACCAGGAAGCCCGTGGCCGCCTCGGCATGAAGTTCCCCGAGGCCGCTGACATCGTGGTGATCCGGCCATGAACAAGCCCAGCCGCAACCGTACCCGCACGCAGTTCAACCTGCGTAACCGCATGCTGATGGTTGGCGTGGGGCTGGGTCTGTGTGCGGTGACGCTGGTCGGTCGTGCGGCTTACGTGCAGCTGATCAACAACGATTTCTACCAGCGCGAGGGCGAAGCCCGCTTCCTGCGCGATGTGCCGATCCCGACCTCGCGCGGCATGATCACCGACCGCAATGGCGAGCCGGTGGCGGTGTCCACGCCGGTGGCTTCGATCTGGGTCAATCCGCAGGAACTGCTGCGCGCCCCGGAGCGTATTCCCGAGCTGGCGCGCGCGCTGTCGCTGCCGGTGGACGAGCTGACCACCAAGCTGACCCAGAAGGCCGACAAGGAATTCATGTACCTGCGCCGCCGGATCAATCCGGACGTGGCCGAGCAGGTGGTCGCGCTGAAGATTCCGGGCGTGTTCTCGCAGCGCGAGTTCCGTCGCTATTACCCGCAGGGTGAGGCGATGGCACACGTGCTGGGTTTCACCAATATCGATGATCTCGGCCAGGAAGGCCTGGAGCTGGCCTTCGACGAATGGCTGCGTGGCAAGCCCGGTGCCAAGCGCGTCATCCGCGACCGCAAGGGCGCGATCGTCGAGAGCATCGATCTGGTGCGTCCTGCCGAGCCGGGCAAGGACCTGACCCTGAGCATCGACCGCCGCATCCAGTTCCTGGCGATGCGCGAGTTGCGCAATGCGGTCACCACCAACAAGGCGGCCGGTGGCTCCATCGTGATCATGGACGTGGCCACCGGCGAAGTGATGGCCATGGCCAACCTGCCGACCTACAACCCGAATTCGGTCAGTGGCGCGACCCCGGACACCCGCCGCAACCGCGCGGTCACCGATCTGGTCGAGCCCGGCTCGACGATGAAGCCGCTGACCATTGCCACTGCGTTGCAGAACCATGTGGTCACCCCGGACACGATCATCGATACCAACCCGGGTTATATGTCGCTGGGCCGCTACACCATCCGTGACGTACCGCGTAACAACGGTGTGCTGAATGTCACCGGCGTGATCACCCGCAGCTCGAATATCGGTGCGGCCAAGATCGTGGCGCGCATCCCGGACCAGACCTTCTATGACTCGGTGCGTGGCTTCGGCTACGGCGTCGCCCCGAACAGCGGCTTCCCCGGCGAATCGTCGGGTGTGGTCGCGCGCCCGGGCAGCCCGAGCTGGTATGGCACCACCAAGACCACCATGTCCTACGGCTACGGCTTGTCGGTGACGCCGCTGCAGATCGCCCAGGCGTACTCGGCGCTGGCCAATGGCGGGCAGGTGATCCAGCCGACCTTCATCAAGGGCCAGCGCAACGAAGCGCGCCAGGTCATCGACCCGGAAGTGGCGCGCGAAGTCGTGCGGATGATGGAAACCGTGGTCACCAATGGCGGTGCCAAGCAGGCGGCGATCCTCGGCTATCACGTAGCCGGCAAGACCGGTACCGCGCGCAAAAACGGCCCCAATGGCTACGAACGCGGCCACTACAACCTGCTGTTCGCGGGTGTGGTGCCGGCAACCAACCCGCGCTACGCCGCGGTGATCGTGGTCAACGACCCGCAGGGCTCGCTGCAGTACGGTGGCCTGGTTTCCGCTCCGGTGTTCCATCACGTGATGGAGGGCACGCTGCGCCTTATGGACGTGCCGCCGGACGACATCCAGTCGTGGCTGGCCGCGCAGGCCGCAGGCAAGGTGGGCGGCAAGCCGGGCAGCAGTGCTGCGCCGCTGCCGATTCCGCAGGACCCGGACGAGGCGCCCAATGCCACGGCCGAATTTGATGCCGCACTGCCGACGGCCGTCGCTCCGACGCCTGCCGCCACGGAGGTGCGCCAGTGAGCCACACAATGAAATTGTCACAGCTGCTGCCGGATCTGGTCCTGCCGCAGGACCCGCAGATCGGCGGCCTGGTTCTGGATTCACGGCATGTGCGCGCCGGTGATGCGTTCGTCGCAATCGCCGGCTTTGGCGCGCATGGCCTGGGCTTTGTCGAGCAGGCCAAGGCTGCCGGCGCGGCCGCAATCCTGTTTGATCCGCCGGCTCCGGCGGAGCTGCCGGCACCGGTCGATGCCATCGCCGTGCCCGGTTTGCGTTCGCGCATGGGCGCGATGGCCGACCAGTTCCACGGCCAGCCGTCGCGGGCGATGACCATGGTTGGCGTCACCGGCACCAACGGCAAGACCTCGACCGTGCAGTTGCTTGGTCAGGCCTGGCATCTGCTGGGCAAGCCCAGTGGCTCGATCGGCACGCTGGGTGTTGGCCTGTACGGCGATGTGGTGCCGACCGGCTTCACCACGCCGCTGGTGCTGCAGATGCATGAAGTGCTGGCCCAGCTGCGCGATGGCGGCGCCAAGGCGGTGGCTATGGAAGTCAGCTCGCACGCATTGGACCAGGGCCGCGTTGATGCCGTGCACTACGACGTGGCGGTGTTCACCAACCTCACCCGTGACCATCTTGATTACCACGGCGACATGCAGGCCTATGGCGCGGCCAAGGCCAAGTTGTTCCATCGTCCGGGTCTGAAGGCAGCGGCGATCAATCTGGACGATGCGTTTGGCCGCGAGCTGATCACCACGCTGGCAGCCGACGTGCAGGCGATTGGCCTGAGCTCGACCGGCCAGGCTGGCGCCACCATCCGCGCCGAGAAGCTGGTGCTGGACGGGCAGGGCCTGGGTTTCGATCTGGTCATCGGTGATGAACGCCACGCGCTGCGCTCGCCGCTGCTGGGCCGCTTCAACGTCGACAACCTGTTGGCCGTGGCCGGTGCGCTGCATGGCCTGGGCGAAACCAGCGCCAGCATCGCCAAGGTGCTGGGCCAGCTGCAGCCGATCCGGGGTCGCATGAACCGCCTTGGCGGTCAGGGCGAACCGACCGTGGTCATCGATTACGCGCACACGCCCGACGCGCTGGAACAGGCGCTGCGCAGCCTGCATGGCCATCTGGATGGCCGTCTGCTGTGCGTGTTCGGCTGCGGTGGCGAGCGTGACACCGGCAAGCGCCCGCAGATGGCGGCAATTGCCGAGGAATTGGCCGACGTGGTGTTCGTCACTGACGACAATCCGCGCGGCGAGAATGGCGACGTGATCGTCGCCGACATCATGGCCGGGTTCGTGACGCCTGCGCAGGTGAACGTGGTGCGCGATCGCGCCCGCGCCATCGACGCTGCGGTCGCACAGGCAGGGGCTGGCGACATCGTGTTGATCGCCGGCAAGGGCCATGAGCCCTACCAGGAGATTGCAGGTATCAAACATCCTTTCGATGACACCGATGTGGCATCGCGTGCGCTGCAGGCGCGCCGTTCCGCTGCTGCGGAGGTGCGTCCATGAAGCGCACGCCGTTGTCGCTGATTGCCCATTGGGCCGGTGGCGAAATCCATGGCGACGACGCCAGCATCGATGCGGTCAGCAACGACACGCGTACGCTGGCAGTGGGCAGCCTGTATGTCGCCCTGCGCGGTGAGCGCTTCGACGGCCACGACTTTGCCGCCAACGCGGTCGAGCAGGGCGCAAGCGCCTTGTTGGTGGATCGCCTGTTGCCGCTGGAAGTGCCGCAGATCGTGGTTGCCAACACCGAGCTGGCGCTGGCGAAGATTGCCGCGGCGATGCAGGCGCAGCGCGCTACCCGCGTGTTCGCCATCACCGGCAGCAACGGCAAGACCAGCGTCAAGAACCTGTTGTTGGCTGTGATGCAGCACGCTGCTGCGGTGCTGGGCCAGCATGTCTACGCCACGCCGGGCAATCGCAACAACGAGATCGGCCTGCCGCTGGCGGTGATCGATGCGCCGGAAGATGCCGACTTCGCCATCTATGAGATGGGTACCGGCAAGCCGGGCGATATCGCCTACCTGACCGCCATCGCCGCACCGGACGTGTCCATCGTCAACAATGTCGCCCCGGCGCACCTGGAGCGCATGGGCAGCCTGCTGGAAATCGCCAATACCAAGGCAGCCGTCTACGACGATCTGCGCGATGGCGGTGTTGCGGTGGTCAACGCCGACGACGCGTTCTCTCCCTACTTCGCCTCGCGTGCTGGTGACCATCAGGTGATCCGCTTCGGTCTGGACGTCAGCGCCGACGTCACCGCGACCGGCATCGTGCTGGACGAGGCGGGTTCGCGCTTCCAGCTGCGCACGCCGCAAGGTGATGCCGAGGTCGCGCTGCAGTTGCCGGGTCGGCACAACGTACTGAACGCACTGGCCGCCGCCTCGATGGCACTGGCCGCCGGTATTGCGTTGCCGCTGGTGGTCGAAGGCCTGGCGCAGGCGCGCCCGGTCGCCGGCCGCCAGGTCGCCCACGTGCTGGACAATGGCGCGGTGCTGATCGACGACAGCTATAACGCCAACCCGGGTTCACTGGCTGCGGCGATCACCGCGCTGGCCGCTGGCAAGGGTGAAGGCTGGCTGGTGCTGGGTGATATGCGTGAGCTCGGCCCGGACGCACAGTCGCTGCACGCGCAGGCTGGTCAGCGCGCCCGTGAGGCGGGGCTGAAGCGACTGTATTCGCTGGGTCCGCTGAGCGCAGCGGCATCGGCGGCGTTCGGCGAAGGCGGGCGCCATTTCGACTCCCATGCCGCGCTGGCCGCTGCACTGGAAACCGAACTTCATGTTGGTGTGCGTTGCCTGGTCAAAGGCTCGCGCGGCAGCGCCATGGACAAGATCGTGACCGCGCTGTTGAAGCGCGGCGAGGACACTACACATGTTGCTTGAATTGGCCCGATGGCTACAGCAGTTGGACGGCCTGTTCCGGTTGTTCAACTACATCACCTTCCGCGGCATCCTCGCCGCGCTGACCGCCTTGTCGCTGTCGTTGTGGTTGGGCCCGATGGCGATCCGCCGCCTGGCCCAGCTCAAGGGTGGCCAGCCGATCCGCAAGGATGGCCCACAGTCGCATTTCTCCAAGGCCGGCACGCCGACCATGGGCGGCGGCTTGATCCTGACCACGGTACTGGTGTCGGTGCTGCTGTGGGGTGACCTGCGCAACCGCTATGTGTGGCTGGTGCTGGTGGTGATGCTGTGCTTCGGTGCGATCGGCTGGTACGACGACTGGTTGAAGATCGCCAAGCGCGACCCGAATGGCCTGAAGTCGCGCTGGAAGTACCTGCTGCAGTCTATCTTCGGCCTGGCAGCTGGTCTGTTCCTGTACAAGACCGCGGTGGTGCCGGCCGAATTGACCTTCTACATCCCGATGTTCAAGTCGATCGCCTTGCCGCTGGCGGGCATCAGCTTCGTCGCGATTGCCTACTTCTGGATCGTCGGCTTCTCCAATGCGGTCAACCTGACCGATGGTCTGGACGGTCTGGCGATCATGCCGACGGTGCTGGTGGCCTGTGCGCTGGGCGTGTTCGCCTATGCCTCGGGCAACGCGGTGTTCTCCAGCTACCTGCAGATCCCGCAGATTCCCGGTGCAGGTGAACTGGTCATCATCTGCGCGGCGATTGCCGGTGCAGGCCTGGGCTTCCTCTGGTTCAACACCTATCCGGCCATGGTGTTCATGGGCGACGTCGGCGCGCTGGCGCTGGGCGCGGTGCTCGGCACCATCGCGGTGATCGTGCGCCAGGAACTGGTTCTGGTGATCATGGGCGGTGTGTTCGTGATCGAAACCCTGTCGGTGATGATCCAGGTGGCTTCGTTCAAGCTCACCGGCAAGCGCGTGTTCCGGATGGCGCCGATCCATCACCACTTCGAGCTGAAGGGCTGGCCGGAGCCGCGCGTGATCGTGCGCTTCTGGATCATCTCGGTGGTGCTGGTGCTGATCGGCCTGGCAACCCTCAAGGTGCGCTGATGGACGACTACTCGCGTCAGGCAACCCGGCTTGAAGCCATTGGTGGCAGCTACGACAAGTGGCTGCTCGGCGCCGCCGTGGCGCTGGCTTCGATCGGGATCGTGATGGTGGCTTCCAGCTCCATCGCGCTGACGCAGAGTCCGTTCTACTACCTCACCCGCCACCTGGTCTTCATCGCCATCGGCGTGATCCTCGCCGCGGTGACGATGCGGGTGGAGCTGAAGGAAATCGAGAAGTACAACCAGCTGCTGTTGCTGGGCTGTTTCGCCCTGCTGATCGTGGTGTTCGTGCCGGGCCTGGGCAGCAGCGTCAACGGCGCACAGCGCTGGATCAACTTGGGCTTCTCCAAGTTCCAGACCGTGGAAGCGGTCAAGGTGCTGTACATCGTCTGGTTGTCCAGTTACCTAGTGCGTTTCCGCGACGAGGTCAATGCCACCTGGCAGGCCATGCTCAAGCCGGTCGGCGTGGTCGGCGTGCTGGTCGTGCTGCTGCTGCTGCAGCCTGATTTTGGTTCGTCGATGCTGCTGCTGGGCATCACCACCTGCATGCTGGTGTTGGGTGGTGCGCAGATCAAGCGCATCATCCTGCCGGTGCTGTTGCTGCTGCCGGGCCTGGTCGCGCTGGTGATCTTCGAGCCCTACCGCATGCGCCGTGTCACCTCGTTCATGGATCCGTGGCAGGACCAGCTGGGTTCGGGCTACCAGCTGTCCAATGCGCTGATGGCGATCGGCCGCGGTGAGTGGACCGGCGTGGGTCTGGGCGCATCGATCCAGAAGCTCAACTACCTGCCCGAATCGCATACCGACTTCATCTTCTCTGTGATCGCCGAGGAGCTGGGTTTCCTTGGCGTGTGCGGCATCATCAGCCTGTACGTGCTGCTGGTCGGCCGTGCGTTCTGGCTGGGCCTGCGCTGCATCGAGATGCGCCGCCATTTTGCCGGCTACATCGCCTTCGGCATCGCCCTGTGGATCAGCCTGCAGACCTTCGTCTCGATTGGCGTGAACCTGGGCATGCTGCCGACCAAGGGCCTGACCCTGCCGCTGATTTCTTCCGGTGGCTCCAGTGTGATGATGACCTGCGTGGCAATGGGCCTGCTGCTGCGCGTGTCCTACGAATACAACCGTGCGGTGCGCCGCCAGGAAGTGCGCGAGGACCTCGAGGGCGCCGAACTGGATGTGGTCGAAGTGCGTGATGCCGCACCGGCCGAGCCGCGCATGGACACCGCCACCGCGGTTGCCGCAGCAGCGCAGAGCAGTGCCGCACGTGGCACCAGCCGCATGCAGCAGCGCGTCGAGCCGACCTTCGGGAGGATCGCGTAATGGCCTTGGCGAACAGCAACAAGGACCTGCGTCCGGTGATGATCATGGCCGGTGGTACCGGTGGCCATATCTTCCCGGGCCTGGCCGTGGCCAAGGTGCTGCGCGAGCGCGGCATCCCGGTTACCTGGCTGGGTGCAGACGGCGCGATGGAAACCCGTCTGGTGCCGCAGCACGACATCCACGTCGATACGCTGGCCATCTCCGGCCTGCGCGGCAAGGGCAAACTGGCCTTGCTGGGCGCGCCGATCCGGGTGATGCGCGCGATCCGTAGTGCCGGCTATGTGCTGCGTGATCGCAAGCCGCGCGCAGTGGTCGCCTTTGGTGGCTTCGCCTCTGGCCCCGGTGGCATGGCCGCGCGCCTGCTTGGCCTGCCGCTGCTGGTGCACGAACAGAACCGCGCGCCGGGCATGACCAACCGCATCCTGTCGCGCTTTGCGCGCCGTGTCCTGTCCGGTTTCCCGGGCAGCTTCGCCGGTGGCAAGGAAGAAGTGGTTGGCAACCCGGTACGTGCCGAGATCGCCGCATTGCCGGCGCCGGAGCAGCGTCTGGCCGGTCGCAGTGGGCCGATGCGGGTGCTGGTGCTGGGCGGTAGCCAGGGCGCCCGCGCTTTGAACAACGCCATGCCCAAGGCGCTGGCTGCGCTCGCAGGCAACGTTGTCATCGAGGTCTGGCACCAGTGCGGCGAGAAGCTGCACGAAGAAGCGCTGCAGGCCTACCGCGCTGCAGGCGTTGAAGGTCGCGTCGACATGTTCATCAAGGACATGGCCGCCGCCTACAGCTGGGCCGATCTGGTGGTGTGCCGTTCCGGCGCTTCGACCCTGGCCGAATTGTGCGCGGTCGGTATCGGCAGCGTGCTGGTGCCGTTCGCCGCTGCGGTCGACGACCACCAGACCCGCAATGCCGAATATCTGGTCGAGCGCGGTGCCGCCGAACTGCTCAAGCAGGACGACGCATTGGCAACCAACCTGGAAGGCGTGCTGCGCACGCTGGCAAACAATCCCGGCCACCGCATGCAGATGGCGCAAGCCGCGCGTGGGTTGGCCAAGGTCGATGCGGCCGAACGCATCGCAGACATCATTCTTGAGGAAGCAGCATGAACACGGCACCGCGCACCCGCGCCAGCCACACCGGAGGCCAGGCATGATCCGCCGCCTCAACGACACCACCGACCTGGTTCGCGCGTTCCCGCGCGTGCATTTCGTCGGCATCGGCGGCACCGGCATGAGTGGCATCGCCGAAGTGATGCTGACCCTGGGTTATGAAGTCTCCGGTTCCGACAACGCCGACAACGCAGCCACCCGTCGACTGGCGCGGCTGGGCGCGCGCGTCATGCGCGGCCATTCCGCGGCCAACGTGCTGGGCACCGATTGCATCGTGGTTTCCAGTGCCATCCGCGAAGACAACCCCGAGCTGATGGAGGCGCGCAGCCAGCGCATTCCGATCATGCCGCGCGCGGCGATGCTGGCCGAGCTGATGCGCTTCCGTCGCGGCATCGCCGTCGCCGGTACCCACGGCAAGACCACCACCACCTCGTTGACCGCTGCCATCCTGAGCGAAGGCAAGCTGGACCCGACCTTCGTGATCGGCGGCCAGCTGCTGGCGGCCGGTGCCAATGCCAAGCTTGGCGGTGGCCAGTGGCTGGTGGCCGAGGCCGATGAAAGCGACGGCAGCTTCCTGCGCCTGAACCCGCTGGTGGCGGTGATCACCAACATCGACGCCGACCATCTTGAGAACTACGGCAACGACTTCGCCCGTGTGCAGGCAGCGTTCGCCGAGTTCCTGCAGCGCCTGCCGTTCTACGGTCTGGCGGTGCTGTGCATCGATGATCCGGAAGTGGCTGCGCTGGCCGCCAAGACCCCACGTCACGTGATGAGCTACGGCCTGAGCAGCAATGCCGACGTACGCGCCGAAGACGTGGTGCAGGATGGTCCGCGCATGCGCTTCACCCTGCGCCTGCCGGAAGGCACCAGCGTGCCGGTCACGCTGGCACTGCCGGGCAAGCACAACGTGCTCAATGCGCTGGCCGCTGCTGCGGTTGCCTGGCAGTTGGGCGTGTCGCCGGAAGACATCGCCACCGCGCTGGAGAAGTTCGAAGGCGTTGGTCGTCGCTTCAACGATCTTGGCGAAGTCACCACCCACAAGGGCGCCAAGGTGCGCGTGATCGACGACTACGGTCACCACCCACGTGAGCTGGAAGCGGTGTTCGCCGCTGCCCGTGGCGGCTGGCCGGACAAGCGCCTGGTGGTGGCTTTCCAGCCGCACCGTTACAGCCGTACCCGCGATCAGTTCGATGCGTTCGCTGCCGTGTTGTCGGAAGTGGACGCACTGGTGCTGAGCGAAGTCTATCCGGCCGGCGAAGCGCCGATTCCCGGTGCCGATTCCAAGTCGTTGGCACGTGCCATCCGCGCGCGCGGCCGCAGTGAGCCGGTGGTGGTGGGGCATGCCGCCGACCTGGGCTCGGTGCTGCCGGACGTACTGCAGGACGGCGATCTGCTGCTGATGATGGGCGCCGGCGACATCGGTGCCGTTGCCCAGCAGGTGATCACCGAGGGCTTCAAGGAGAGCAAGGGCGAATGATGTTTGCCGCGCTGCTGCTGCGCCGTACCCACGCAACCGCGATGCGGGCTGCGACGGCTGCCTGCGGCCGCGCTGCAGGGGAGGGCGCGCGATGAATGCCCTCCTGCGCATGCTTGCCTGGCTGCTGGCCATCGCCTTGGTGGTGTTGCCGGTCGTGGCCGTGGTCAACGGTTGGGTCGGTGCCGAACGCTGGCCGCTGGCCAAGCTGCGCGTGCACGGCGAGTTCAAGCGGGTGCCGGCGGAAGAACTGCAAAAGACCTTGCTGCCCTATGCACGCTCCGGCTTCTTCGCAGTGAAGTTGCAGGACGCGCAGGCGGCAGTGGAAAAGCTGCCGTGGGTGGAAAGCGCGCAGGTCCGCAAGCAGTGGCCGGATGTGCTGGAGGTGAGCATCGTCGAGCACCGTCCGTTTGCACGCTGGGGTAAGGACCGCCTGCTGTCCGAGCAGGGGCGCTTGTTCGCGGTGCCGCACGGTCTGGAGAACGCGCCGCTGCCCGAACTCGATGGCCCCGATGGCATGACCACCGAAGTGGTGGAGCTGTACAACGATTCGCGCGCACTGTTCGCACCGGCCGGTGTAGACGTACGCAAAGTCGCGATGGACGCGCGCGGCAGCTGGTCGCTGGCACTGGACAACGGCACCGAAGTGGTCATCGGCCGCAACGATGCACGCTCGCGCCTGGGTCGCTTCGTGCGCGTGTTGCCGCAGCTGACCCGTACCCAGGTGCCGATCGTACGCGCCGACCTTCGCTATACCAATGGATTCACGCTGAGCTGGGGAACCCCGCCGCCGGCAACAAAGCAGACGCAGGACAGGACATGAACCGCAAGGGAGACAAATCACTGATCGTTGGCCTGGATATCGGCACCTCCAAGGTGGTGGCGTTGGTCGGCGAGTATTCGCCGGGCAGCCCGATCGAGGTCATCGGCATCGGCTCTCACGAATCGCGCGGCCTCAAGCGCGGCGTGGTGGTGGACATCGAATCCACCGTGCAGTCGATCCAGCGCGCCATCGAGGAAGCCGAGCTGATGGCCGGCTGCGAGATCCGTTCGGTGTATGCCTCGATCTCCGGCAACCACGTGCAGTGCCGCAATTCGCAGGGCATCACCCCGATCCGCGAAGGCGAGGTGAGCTGGGGCGACCTGGACCGCGTGCTGGAGGCGGCCAAAGCCGTCGCCATTCCCGCCGACCAGAAGATCCTGCATGCGATCCCACGCGAGTACGTGCTGGACGATTCGCAGGAAGGCATCCGCAATCCGGTTGGCATGACCGGCGTGCGCCTGGAAGTGCACGCCCACCTGGTCGTGTGTGCGCAGTCGGCCGCCGCCAACGTCAGCAAGTGCGTGCAGCGCTGCGGTTTGCAGGTGGACGACCTGGTGCTGTCCTCGCTGGCTTCCAGCGTGGCAGTGCTGACTGCCGACGAGCGCGAGCTCGGCGTGGTGATGGTCGACATCGGCGCCGGCACCACCGATATCGCGGTGTTCGTGCAGGGCGCGATCTGCCACACCGCCTCGCTGCCGATTGCCGGTGACCACGTCACCAACGACATTGCCCACATGCTGCGCACGCCGACCCCGGAAGCGGAGCAGATCAAGGTGCGTTACGCCTGCGCGTTGGCGCAGATGGCGACCGCCGAGGAAAGCATTCAGGTGCCGTCGGTCGGCGACCGTCCGCCGCGTCGCATGCCGCGTCATTCGCTGGCGCAGGCGGTGCAGGGGCGTTACGAGGAAATCTTCGAGATGGTGCAGGCCGAACTGCGCCGCTCGGGCTTCGAGGAAATGGTGCGTGCCGGCCTGGTGCTCAGCGGCGGCGCCTCGAAGATGGAAGGTGTGGTCGAGCTGGCCGAGGAAATGCTGCAGATGCCGGTACGTGTGGGCATTCCGCAGCACGTCACCGGCCTGGGCGAAGTGGTCGGCAATCCGGTGCATGCCACCGGCGTGGGCCTGCTGCTGATGGGCAGCCAGATCGAACACCCGCGCCGCCCGTCGCTGCCCACCGGGCGCGCCGGCAGCATGTTCAACAAATTGAAGAATTGGTTCCGCGGCGAGTTCTGAGCGCGGCACCGGTGGCAGGGCAGTGAGGCAGTCAGAACGACAAGCAGTAAGGCAAGACGAAGTGCAGTAACGCAGTCATTGAAGCAAGCAACAACCACCGTGCAGGGGCAACCCGAAGCGGTACACCTAAAACAACTCGCCGGTGCGGGCGGGCGCAGAAGGAGAAGGATTCTTCCCGGATGCCCGAACCAATCACGGCAATAGAGAGGACATGGACATGGCGCATTTCGAACTGATTGAAAAGATGGCACCGAACGCGGTGATCAAGGTCGTTGGCGTGGGCGGCGGCGGTGGTAACGCCGTGGCGCACATGGTCAACAGCAGCGTGGATGGCGTGGAATTCATCACCGCCAACACCGACTCGCAGGCCATCAAGAATTGTGGCGCCAAGCTGCAGCTGCAGCTGGGTACCAACGTAACCAAGGGTCTGGGCGCAGGCGCCAACCCGGAAGTCGGCCGCCAGGCCGCACTGGAAGACCGTGAGCGCATCATGGACGCCCTGCAGGGCGCGGACATGGTGTTCATCACCGCCGGCATGGGCGGCGGCACCGGTACCGGTGCTGCACCGGTGGTGGCACAGCTGGCCAAGGAAATGGGCATCCTGACCGTGGCCGTGGTCACCAAGCCGTTCCCGTTCGAAGGCCGTCGCCGCATGCAGGTGGCGCTGAAGGGCATCGAGGAGCTGAGCCAGCACGTCGATTCGCTGATCACCATCCCGAACGAAAAGCTGATCACCGTACTCGGCCGCAATGCCACCATGGTGCAGGCCTTCCGTGCTGCCAATGACGTGCTGCAGGGCGCCGTGCAGGGCATCGCCGATCTGATCGTGCGTCCGGGCCTGATCAACGTCGACTTCGCCGACGTGCGCACCGTGATGTCGGAAATGGGCCTGGCGATGATGGGCACCGGCACCGCGCGTGGTGATGACCGCGCCCAGGCCGCTGCCGAAGCCGCGATCCAGAACCCGCTGCTGGACGACGTGAACCTGGCCGGCGCCAATGGCGTGCTGGTCAACATCAGCGCTGGCACCGATATCACCATGAGCGAGTTCGACGAAATCGGCCGCACCGTGCATGCCTTCGCTTCGGAAGACGCTACCGTGGTGATCGGCACCGTGATCGATCCGGATCTGGGTGACGAGATCAAGGTGACCGTGGTGGCTACCGGCCTGAACCGTGCCGTTGCCAAGAACGCACAGCGTCCGGGCGAGCGCGGCCCGATCAAGCTGGTGCGCAACGCCACCACCGGCCAGGCCGAGTTCGACGAGTACGAGAGCCCGGCCGATGCCGTGGCCAAGGCCGTGGGTCACACCATGGGCATGGGCCTGCGTCGTCCGAGCTCGGACACCGTGTCTGCTTCCACCGCGTCGGCGTCGCCGGCGGCTGCAGAGCTGCCGAATGACTACCTGGACATCCCGGCGTTCCTGCGCCGCCAGGCCGACTGATGCGGTAGCAGGGGCCATCCAGGCCCGATCAGCGCTTGCGCCGGCAACGGCGCCGCGGGTCGGACTGGTCGGCCTCTGGATGCAGAGCTGATACGTCGGGGCTGTCCACCCCGATGGAAAGACCATGTCCTTTATCGCCGGGCCAAGGCCGGCCCGGCGATATTTTCGGTACTGGACGGCAGCTGACGGGCGGTTTTTGCACCGCGAAGGGCGCGTGTTAACGCGTGTTATTCTTGTTTGTCCCCCTGGCTGCGCCTGCGCGGCCCCTCCGGCCTTACACACATGATCCAGCAACGCACTCTCAAGAACACGATCCGCGCCACCGGCGTCGGCCTGCACAGCGGTGACAAGGTCTATATGACCCTGCGCCCGGCACCGGTCGACCATGGCATCGTGTTCCGACGGGTGGACCTGGATCCGGTGGTGGAAGTCCCGGCCCGTGCCGATCTGGTCACCGAAGTCACCCTGTGCACCGGTTTGACCTGTGAAGGCGCCAAGATCCAGACCGTCGAACACCTGATGTCGGCCCTGGCCGGTCTCGGCGTGGACAACGTCATCGTCGAACTGTCCTCGGCCGAACTGCCGATCATGGACGGTTCGTCGGGTCCGTTCGTGTTCCTGCTGCAGTCGGCGGGCATCGTCGAGCAGGGCGCGGCCAAGCGTTTCCTGCGCATCCTCAAGACGGTGGAAGTGCGCGACGGCGACAAGATCGCCCGGTTCGAGCCGTACGAGGGTTACAAGCTGGGTTTCACCATCCAGTTCGACCACCCGATGATCCCGGCCAAGCAATCGCGGGTGGAGATCGAGTTCTCCTCTGCGGCCTATATCAAGGAAATCTCGCGCGCCCGTACCTTCGGTTTCATGCGTGACCTCGAATACATGCGTGAGCGCAACCTGGGCCTGGGCGGCTCGATGGACAATGCCATCGTGCTCGACGAGTTCCGCGTATTGAATGATGACGGCCTGCGCTACACCGACGAATTCGTCCGCCACAAGATCCTGGACGCCATCGGTGACCTGTACCTGGCCGGCGGCCAGGTGCTCGGTGCCTATGAGGGTTTCAAGTCCGGCCACGCGCTCAACAATAAGCTGGTGCGTGCCTTGCTGGCTGACCAGAGTGCCTGGGAATGGGCCAGTTACGACTCGCCGGTGGCAGCGGAGCCGGTGCTGTACGGCGTCCCGGCCTACGCCTAAGTTAAATATTGGTCAGGTCGTAAGAGACACGGCCTTCACAAACTACGACTAGTCCTAATTGTCGTCATTGTGTGAACCCGATCCGGGTTCCAGTCTGAATTTAACTATTAATTAACAAAAGACTAACTCCTTCGCTGCATTCCGCGGCTAGGATTCCTGCTGCCTCCAATCCGGCCCGCAAGACGGCCAGGTGGAGACCGGGGCCGATCAGGTTCCCGGTGGCCTTCAGGATTTTGTGGATTTCACATCCTGCAGGGCTGCCAAGGCGTCGCGCAGTCCTTTATGCGTGGCTTGGCTTACTGCGGTACTGCGTTGGTCGTTACGCACTGGGGAGTGCGCGGACGCGGTCGCAGTCTTGACGGTCACCCGGGTGGCCTTCAGCCCGATGGATCGGGCCGCGTCGAGCAACTGGTCTTCGGCAAGCCTCACTTTGGCGTGCCACACCGGTGATTCGACGAGAAAAACGAGGTGTTCGCCGTCCACATTGGCCAACCGGCAACGGTTAGCCAGCGCCGGCGGCAAATGGGGGCGCAATTGCCGGTCCATCGCATCGAGCCACAGGGCCCGGCGCAGCGGATTTCCTGCTTTGTCCGCCATTGCCGCTTCCAGCGCCTGTTTGGGCGCGGAACGGGAACGAACACTGGATTTCGGCTCTGACATAAGAATTCTTCAATGACATTTAAAAAGATCGTAATCAAAACGCGTGAACAGAAGGCCAAGACGCCGTTATCACGTGTTCAGATGTTCTTCGAGGATCGTCCTCAAGCCCTGTTGGGTAGCGTACTTGGCCTGGGTTGCCTGATGGGTGTGGCGTTGAGCTTCGCCATCGGCATGGCCGGCGACGCGGCGCTGCAGTCCAAGGTCGACCACCAGCAGCAGGAACTGGCCAAGGTCCGCGCCGACGCGCAGACCCAGGTCAATGCGCTGGCTGCCCGTCTCGGCGAGCTGCAGGCGCAGGCCACCCGGCTCAACGCGCTGGGTGAGCGCCTGACCCAGATGGGCAAACTGGAAGACGGCGAGTTCGACTTCCAGGAAACCCCGGGTATGGGTGAAGGCGAGCCCGGCCCGACCCAGGATATCCCGGTCAGCGCGGTAAACAGCGACTTACAGGTGCTGGAGCAGCGGTTTGCTGCTTCAGGCAAGCAGTTGTCGGTGATGGAATCGCTGCTGTTCGACCACCAGCTCGAACAGAACGCCGTGCCCTCGCGCATGCCGATCCGCAACACCTACATCACTTCCAGCTTCGGCGGCCGTGCTGACCCGTTCGGCCGCGGCGTGGGCAACCACAAGGGCATGGACTTCCACGCCCGTGTCGGCGACCCGGTGCTGGCCGTGGCTGACGGCGTGGTCAGCTTCTCCGGGGTGAAGGGCGGTTACGGCAACGTGGTCGAGATCGACCATGGCAACGGCTACAAGACCCTGTACGCACATAATTCGCGCCTGACCGTGCGTGAGGGCGGGCTGGTACGCGCCGGCCAGGAAGTGGCCAAGGCTGGTTCCACCGGCCGCTCCACCGGTGCCCACGTGCATTTCGAGGTGTGGCAGAACGGCGTGGTGATGAACCCGCGCAAATTCCTCGGCGAGGGTGGTAACACCCCGGTTGGCCGTCTCAGCCGTGGCTGATCGGGAGCAACAGGTCAGCTCAGGCTGACTTGTTGCGGGGAGCTTGAAACCCAAGCGTCCGCCCCAAGCTACAATAGGCGTTGCCATCGACAGGGCGCATTGCGCCCTGTTTCGTTTGTGACCGGTGAACCCAGGGGGTGAGCCAGGTCGCACGGCATTTCATTCAAACCGGTTCCTTCAATGATCAACAGCCTGCTTACCCGCGTTTTTGGCAGCCGTAACGAGCGCCAGCTTCGCCAGCTCAACCGTATCGTCGCCAAGATCAATGCCTTGGAACCGGAGATGCAGAAGCTCTCCGATGACCAGCTGAAGGCCAAGACCCCCGAGTTCCGTGAGCGCATCGCCGCCGGCGAAGCCCTGGACAAGGTGCTGCCGGAAGCCTTTGCGGTCTGCCGCGAAGCCTCCAGGCGTGTGCTGGGCATGCGTCATTACGACGTCCAGCTGATCGGCGGCATGGTCCTGCATCTGGGCAAGATCGCCGAAATGCGTACCGGTGAAGGCAAGACCCTGGTGGCTACGCTGCCGGTCTACCTCAACGCGCTGGAAGGCAAGGGCGTCCACGTGGTCACGGTCAACGACTACCTGGCCCGTCGCGACGCTGCGCAGATGGGCAAGCTCTACAACTGGCTGGGCCTGAGTGTCGGCGTGGTCTATCCGGGCATGCCGCACAGCGACAAGCGCGAAGCCTACGGCAGCGACATCACCTACGGCACCAACAACGAATTCGGCTTCGATTACCTGCGTGACAACATGGCGCTGACCCGCGCCGACCGTTACCAGCGGGGCCTGCATTACGCCATCGTCGACGAAGTCGACTCCATCCTGATCGATGAAGCGCGTACCCCGCTGATCATCTCCGGTCCGGCCGATGATTCCCCCGAGCTGTATATCCGTGTCAACCGCGTGGTGCCGGGCCTGATCAAGCAGGAGGTCGAGGACGGCGAGGGCGACTATTGGGTCGATGAGAAGGGCAAGCAGGTGTTCCTGTCCGAAGCGGGCATGGAGCACGCCGAAGAGCTGCTGCGCGAAGCCGGCATCATCGGCGCGGACAACGACAACGGCCTGTACGCCGCGCAGAACCTGACCGTCGTCCACCACCTCAACGCCGCCCTGCGTGCGCACGCCATCTACCAGCGTGACGTGGACTACATCGTGCGCGATGGCGAAGTGGTCATCGTCGACGAATTCACCGGCCGTACCCTGGCCGGCCGCCGCTGGTCCGACGGCCTGCACCAGGCGGTGGAAGCGAAGGAAGGCGTGCCGGTCCAGCGTGAGAACCAGACGCTGGCCAGCATCACCTTCCAGAACCTGTTCCGCATGTACAAGAAGCTGTCCGGCATGACCGGTACGGCCGATACCGAAGCGTTCGAGTTCCAGAGCATCTACGGCCTGGAAGTGTTGGTCATCCCGACCAACAAGCCGACCGTGCGCAAGGATTACCCGGACCAGGTGTTCCTCAACCGCAAGGGCAAGTTCAACGCGGTGCTGGCGGACATCGAGGAATGCGCCAAGCGCGGCCAGCCGGTGCTGGTGGGTACCACCTCGATCGAAACCTCGGAAATGCTGTCCGAGCACCTGCGCAAGGCGGGCGTGAAGCACGAAGTGCTCAACGCCAAGCAGCATGATCGCGAAGCGACCATCGTCGCCAATGCTGGCCGTCCGGGCTCGGTCACCATCGCCACCAACATGGCCGGCCGTGGTACCGACATCGTGCTCGGCGGCTCGCTGGAAACCGAACTGCACGAGCTGGGTGAGGACATCAGCGAGGAGCAGAAGGCCGCAGTGAAGGCGGCATGGCAGGAACGTCACGAAGCCGTCAAGGCGGCTGGCGGCCTGCACATCGTCGGCACCGAGCGCCACGAATCGCGTCGTATCGACAACCAGCTGCGCGGCCGTTCCGGCCGTCAGGGTGACCCGGGTTCGTCCCGTTTCTACCTGTCGCTGGAAGACAACCTGATGCGCATCTTCGCCTCTGACTGGGTGCAGAAGGCGATGCGCATGATGGGCATGAAGGAAGACGACGTCATCGAAGACCGCATGGTCAGCCGGCAGATCGAGAAGGCACAGCGCAAGGTTGAAGCGCACAACTTCGACATCCGCAAGAACCTGCTCGACTTCGACGACGTCAACAACGACCAGCGCAAGGTGATCTACGGCCAGCGCGATGAGCTGCTGGACGCCGAGTCGGTGAAGGAAAACATCGACGGCATCCGTGGCGACGTGATCTATGACCTGGTCTCCCGTTTCGTGCCGCCGAACTCGGTGGACGAACAGTGGGACCTGCAGGGCCTGCAGGCCACGCTGGAAGGCGAGTTCGGCGTGGACATGGACGTGGTTGGCCTGGTCAAGGCGCACGAGGAACTGGACGCCGAGGCGATCGTGCAGAAGGTCATCGACCGCATGGACGAGCACTTCGCGCAGAAGGAAGCAGCGGTTGGTGCCGAGACCATGCGCGCACTGGAAAAGCACGTGATGCTGACCGTGCTCGACCAGAGCTGGAAGGAGCACCTGGCCCGCATGGATTACCTGCGCCAGGGCATCTACCTGCGCGGTTATGCGCAGAAGCAGCCCAAGCAGGAATACAAGAAGGAAGCCTTCGAGCTGTTCTCGGAAATGCTGGAGAACGTCAAGCGCGAAGTGATCACCATGCTGTCGCGTGTGCGCGTGCGCAGCGAGGAAGAAGTACTGGCGATGGAGCAGCTGGAGCGCCAGCAGGCCGAAGCACGTCTGCAGATGTCGCAGTTCCAGCACCAGGACAACGGCGGCTACAGTGCCGACGAGGAAGCGGCGGACGTGCTCGACGAGGCCAACGCGCCCAAGGTCGGCCGCAACGACCCCTGTCCGTGCGGAAGTGGCAAGAAGTACAAGCACTGCCACGGCCAACTGAACTGATGAAAAGCCCCGCGATTGCGGGGCTTTTTTTTCGGCATTTGCCCTGTGGTGGCCCGCCCGCACATGCGCCGGGGGCGCGCGGCGCTGGCCGGCCGGCCGGGGGGGGGGCCGAACCGCCGCGGCGGGGTTGGGGGGCCGGGGGGCGGCGC
>NZ_JBRREA010000051.1:0-30503 GCF_056759975.1 Stenotrophomonas sp. STEN031 | reverse complement strand
TTCGGCTTACGTGTCTGGTTCGGGTTATGGTTCGGCGTTGGGTTTGGCTTTGGGGTTTGCTTTGGCTTTGGCTTTGGCTTTGGCTGTTGCTATTGCTATTGCTTTGTCCCTTCTCCCGCATGCGGGAGAAGGTGCCCGAAGGGCGGATGAGGGGGAGCTCTGCAGCTTTTGCTTGTAGAGCTTCCCCTCACCCCAACCCCTCTCCCGCAGGCGGGAGAGGGGCTTTGAGACTTCTTGCTCTGCTTGTAGAGCTTGCCTCACCCCAACCCCTCTCCCGGAGGGAGAGGGGCTTTGAGCGTTAGATCTTGTTTCTTGCCACCAGCTGCTTGGCGATGATGATGCGCTGCATTTCGTTGGTACCTTCACCAATGCACATCAACATGGCGTCGCGATAGAAACGCTCGATGTCGTACTCCACCGAATAGCTGTAGCCGCCAAAGATGCGCATGCCTTCCTGCGCACAGTAAGCGCCGGTCTCGGTGGCGAAGTACTTGGCCATGCCGGCTTCCATGTCGCAGCGAAGACCCTTGTCGTAGGCGTTGGCGGCGCTCTCGATCAGCAGCTTGGATGCCTCCACCTTGGCCGCCATCTCGCCCAGCTTGAGCTGGATGGCCTGGTGCTCGGCAATCGGCTTGCCAAAGGTCATGCGCTCCTGCGCATAACGCACCGACAGGCGCAGCGCGCCTTCGGCGATGCCACAGCCACGTGCGGCCACGTTAATGCGGCCCAGCTCCAGGCCGCCCACGGCGTGCTGGAAGCCCTGGCCTTCAACGCCGCCCAACATGCAGTCGGCCGACACCTTGTAGTCCTGGAACACCAGCTCGCAGGTGTCGATGGCGCGGTAGCCGGACTTCTTCAGCTTCTTGGCGACGATGAAGCCCTCGCCCTTCTCGGCGATGAACATGGTCATGCCCTTGTGGCGCGGCTGCGCCTCCGGGTCGGTCTTGACCAGCAGCAACACCATGTCGCCATACATGGAATTGGTGATCCAGGTCTTGGCGCCATTGATGACGTAATGGTCACCCTCGCGCTTGGCAACGCTGCGGATCGCCTGCAGGTCGGTGCCGGCGTTGGGCTCGGTCAGGCCCAACGAGCCACGCAGCTCGCCGGTGGCCATGCGCGGCAGGTATTTGCGCTTCTGTTCTTCGGTACCGCAACGCTCGATGGCCGCGGCCATGATCAGGTGCGAGTTGAAGATGCCGGTCGGCGCCATCCACACTGCCGATACCTTGATCACGATCTTGGCGTAGATGCGCGCCGGCAGGCCCAGGCCGCCGTATTCGGGCGAAATGGTGGCACCGAACAGGCCCAGGTCCTTCATCTCCTCAACGAGGTGATGCGGGTACTTGTCTTCCTGGTCGTACTCCTGTGCGATGGGCGCGACGGATTTCTCCACCCAGTTGTCAATCGAGTCGAGCAATGCCTGCTCTTCGTCCGGGCCCCACAGTTGTTCCAGTTCGGTGCTCATCATCGGCTCCTCAGTAGTTGACCTTGTCTTCCACCGAGTGGCCGCGCTTGGCGATCAGCATGGTGCGGCTGAAGCTGCAGATCAGCTTGCCGTCCTGGTTGAAACCGTCGGTCTGCACGGTGACGATGCCGGCGCCCGGGCGCGACTTGGATTCGCGCTTGTCCAGCACCTTGGACTCGGCCACCAGGGTGTCGCCGACGAACAGCGGGTGGGTCATCTTGATGTCGCTCCAGCCCAGGTTGGCCACGGCCTTCTGGCTGACGTCGGTGACGCTCATGCCGACCATCAGGGCCACCGTGAACGGCGAGCAGACGATCACCTTGCCGAACTCCGAAGCCTTGGCGTACTCCTTGTCGAAGTGCATCGGATGGGTGTTCATCGTCAGCAGGGTGAACCAGGTGTTGTCGGTTTCGGTGATGGAGCGGCCGGGGCGGTGCTCGTAGATGTCGCCAACATTGAACTCTTCGTAGTAACGGCCGAAGGTTTCGCGGAAGCGGTTTTCGGAGATCTGCTTGACGTTCTGAACCATGACAATGTCCTTTTGGTGCGGGTTGGGCTGCGCTGGGCGCAGCTTGGTCAAAGAGGGGTGTGATCAGGCGTTCAATGAAGCGGTGTGCTCAGCCGGCGCGGACGCCGAGCGCACCGAGCGCGATGGCACGCTCGGCTGCGATTTCGATGGGGCGGTCCACCAGCTTGCCGTCGAGCTGGATGGCCTCGCCGCCGCTGGCCGCCAGCGCGGCAACCACGCGCTGGGCGCGGTCGTACTCGGCGGCGGTGGGGAGATAGGCGTTCTGGATGGGGTCGACCTGGGCCGGGTGGATGGCGGCCTTGGCGGTGAAGCCGAGGTCGATCACGCGCTCGGTTTCCTCGACCAGGCCGGCTTCGTCCTTGATGTCGAGGTAGGGCACGTCCATGCAGCCGACGCCGGCTTCGGCGGCAATCGTTGCCAGCTGCACGCGCGGATGGAAGAAGCTCTCCCAGCTGGCGCGGCCACGCAACGCAACGATGTAGTCGAAGCCACCAAACATCAGTGCCTGCAGGCGCGGGATGGCGGTGGCCAGCGCGCGTGCATCCAGCAGTCCCTTCGGGGTTTCGATCTGGGCGATGAAGACGGTATCGATGGCTGCCAGCGCGGCATCGGCCTGCTGCAGCTCGGCCACGGTTTCAACCTTGGGCAGCATCACGAAGGCCGGCTTCAGGCCGGAGGCGGCCAGTGCCTGCAGATCCGCCTGGCCCAACGCGCTGGACAGCGGATTGATGCGCAGGCCGATCTCGCTGCGGGTCTGCGGCAGCGCGGCAAGGAAGGCGAACAGCGAGGCGCGTGCGCTTTCCTTGTCAGCCGGCGCAACCGCATCTTCCAGATCGATGCAGACCTGGTCGGCGCCGGTCGCCACGGCCTTGGCGTAACGCTCCGGGCGCGAGCCCGGCACGAACAGCAGGCAGCGGCGCGGCGTGCTCAGTGCTGCGCTCATGCCGCACCCACCTGGCTGGCGAAGTGCTCGGCGATCTGCCGGCGGGTGGCATACCAGGTGCCCGGCTTCTGCGCGACGTACTGCAGGAACTTCTCGAACGCGCCGATGCGGCCCGGGCGGCCGATGATGCGCAGGTGCAGACCCAGCGACATCACCTTGGGGCTGTGCTCGCCTTCGGCGTACAGCGTGTCGAAGCTGTCGATGGCGTAGTCCAGCCAGTCCTTGGGCAGGTAGGACGGCGCCACCCACATCTTCATGTCGTTGGTATCGAGCTGGTACGGCACCACGATCATCGGCGTGTCGCTGCCATCGACCTCACCCCAGAACGGCGCATCGGCCGAGTAGTCGTCCATGTGGTACAGGAAGCCTTCTTCCTGCAGCAGGCGGCGGGTGGAGGCGGTATGCAGGTAGCGCGACAGCCAGCCGACCGGACGCACGCCGGTGGTCTTCTCGATGCTGTCAGCGGCATCGCGGATGAACTGGCGTTCCTGTTCCTCGTTGAAGCGGAACTGGTGGATCCAGCGGTGGCCGTGCGAGCACACCTCATGGCGGCTGCCACGCAGGTAGTCGGCGATTTCCGGGGCACGCTCCAGCGACACCGCGGCAGCGGTATAGGTGCTGGTGACGTTGTACCTTTCCAGCAGCGCGGCCACGCGCGCATGGCCTTCATTGACGCCGTAGCGGTAATTGGATTCGTTGCCGTAATTGCGCATCGGCTTGGACAGGGTTACATGCAGCTCGTCCACCGGCTCGGTGATCTTGTCACCCTGGCCGACGTTGTACTCGGACAGCTCTTCGACGTTGACGACCACCGACAAGGCCAGGCGTGCGTTGTTGGGCCACTGGTAGACGGGTTTGGACATGGCAATCTCGGTACGTTTATGGGGGTGCGTGGTGGTGTGCTTTGCTGCTTCTGCTTTGCTGCTTCTACTCTTGTGCCGTCATTCCCGCGTCCGCGGGAATGACGATCTGAAAATCTTTCTGGAAAAGTCTTTACCTCAATGGTTCTCCTCACCACCGGAGACATTGATCGCCTCACCGGTGATGTAGACCGCATCGTCCGAACACAGGAAGGCCGTTGCCGCCGCAGTGTCCGAGGCCAGGCCGGGACGACCTGCCGGAATGCGCGCGCGCATGTCGGCCAGGTACTGCTCCACGCTCTTGCCCTGCTTCTCGGCGAAGTATTCGTTCTGCCACGCGCCCAGGCCGGTGGTGACGTGGTTGGGGCAGACCGCATTGACGTTGATGCCGTGTCCGGCCAGTTCCAGCGATGCCACCCGGGTCAGGCCGACCAGGCCATGCTTGGACGAGCAATAGGCCGCTGCATGCGGGAACGCCGACTTGGCCGCCTGCGAGGCGATGTTGACGATGCGGCCGCCGCCCTGGGCGATCATCTGCCGGCCGGCATGCTTGATGGTCAGGAAGGCGCCGCGCAGGTTCACACCCAGCACCGCGTCCCATTCCTTGGCCTCGATGTCGACCAGCGACTTCATCAGATAGCCAATGCCGGCGTTGTTGACCAGGATGTCCAGGCGGCCGAAGCGTTCGACCGTGGCCTTGACCACCGCCTCCACCTGCGCCTCTTCCAGCACGTCCAGGGCCATCGCCACGCATTCGCCGCCGCTGCTGGCAGCCAGCTCGGCGGCCACCTGCGCCAACTCCTCGTCGGTGCCGACCGCGGTGACCGGCATTTCGGCGCCACGCACCTGGCCGATATCGGTCAACACCACCTTGCAGCCTTCCTGCAGCAGGCGGCGGGCAATGCCTTCGCCCAGGCCGGCGCGGCGCCCAGCGCCGGTGATAAGTGCGACCTTGCCCTGCAATTCGGGGAAACGAGCCATGACCAATGTTCCTTGTGCGCTTACAGCGCGCTGGTGAGGATGAACAACGGATTGTCAGCGTATTGCTGGAACTGCGCTGCACCGGCCTGCACCGCCGGATCAGCGAGGTCAGCGCCGAACGCAGCCATGTCCGGAATGCGCATCAGCTCGATGTAGTCGTACGGGGAGCTGCCTTCACCAATCAACAGACCGCTGGCCTTGAGTACCTCGAACTTCTCCACCGACGGCAGCGCATTGACCACCGGCAGGTCGCTGGCACGTGCCCAGGCCTCGTATTCCTCACGGCTGACCCCGGCTTTGAGGTTGAACAGGACGATCACGGTTTGCATGGCTTCCTCCCAGGTAAAAGACTGTGGCACACTTTGTCCGGACAAAGTGTAGGCATGCCATTCGTCCCCGGTCAACGCCGGCGGCGGAAATCCCCCACCGGCGTATCTACCTGCCGTAACCCAAACGATTGAGGTGCTTTGATGAAGCGTTATTACCCGTGGTTGATGGCGGTAGTGGGAATGTTGGTGTTGCTGGTCTCCAACGGCTTGACCGTGACCGGCCTGACCGCCTTTGACGAATCCCTGCTCAAGGACTTCGGTTGGAGCCGCAGCGAGCTCAAGCTGCGCGACCTGATTACCCTGGTGCTGGCCGGCTGGATGGCACCGTTCCTGGGTGCACTGATCGACAAGGTCGGCCCGCGCAAGCTGGTGCTGGCGGGTATCGCGCTGCTGGCGGCGCTGTATGCGGCTTATGCGCACATCCACTCGCTGGCCCACCTGTACTGGATCCACGTCGGCTTTGCCGCGGTGCTGGTCGCCGCCGGCCTGAACGTCGCGGTGATCTTCGTCTCGCAGTGGTTTGCCACCCATCGCGGCACCGCGATCGGCATTGCCCTGGTTGGTACCAGCCTCGGCGGCATGGTGTTCCCCAAGCTCGGCGTGCACTTGATGCAGAGCATGGACTGGCGCGCTGCGCTGCTGTGGGAAGCCGCGATTCCGCTGGCCTTCCTGGTCATTGCTTTCCTGTTCGTGCGCAGCCCGCGCCCGGGCGGTATCCAGCCCTGGGGCGCGGATACGCTGGCCGCCAAGGCGGCAGCAGGCAAGCCGGCCGCCGCCTCGCTCCCGGACCTGAGCTACCAACAGGCAATGCGTACCCGCACCTTCTGGGTGCTGGCCTTCGTGGCGATGACCACCTTCTTCTCGATCATGGCGGTAGCCTCCAACCTGTTCCTGCACATGCGCGACCTGGGCTTCGAACCGGCCACCGCTGGCAACGGCCTGGGCCTGATGTTCGGCCTGGCGATGGTCGGCAAATTCATCTTCGGCTTCCTCGCCGACGTATTGCCGGCCAAGCGCGTATTCCTGCTCAACCTGAGCATCATGGCTGCCGGTGCGCTGATCCTGGCAACGATGCGCGCCGACCTGATCTGGTATTCGCTGGCCCTCTTCGGCCTGGGCTGGGGTGGCCTGTACACAATGATCCAGCTGCTGGCGGTCAACGCCTTCGGCTTGAGTTCGGCCGGCAAGATCCTCGGCACCATCACCCTGCTCGATGCGACCACCGCCGGCCTCGGCATCTGGGTAACGGCCAAGATCTTCGACATCACCAAGAGCTACCACATTGCTTTCAGCCTGATCTGCGCGCTGATCGTGCTGGCCCTGCTGGCCGCAACGCTGGTGCGCGACGAACGCGCGCGCGCTTCGGCTGCCTGATCCCCACTACTGCAACGGAGAGACCCCATGCCCGTGATGGAAACGTCCAACCTCACCGCCCGCCAGTACTGGGAGCAGGTCAAGGCCAACCCCAACCGCGCCAAGTTTGGTTTCGGCGCGCGCCCGGCCATCGTCAACATCGATGTGCAACGCGCCTATACCGACCTGGACGCGTTCAAGACCGCGTATGAGACCGACCCGCGCCAGATCGAGCACATCAATGCGCTGTCGGCGCAGGTGCGCGCGCTCGGCCTGCCGGTGGTGTGGACCTATGTCGCCTACCTGGAGTCCGGCGAAGACGCCGGCACCTGGGGCACCCGCACCAACACGCCGGACTCGCTGCAGAACATCAAGCACGGTTCCGAGCGCGCCCAGTTCGACCCCCGCGCCGATGTGCAGGCTGGCGACATCGTCATGCACAAGCGCATGGCCAGCCCGTTCTTCGAAACCAACCTGTGGTCGCTGCTGACCTTCCACAAGATCGACACGCTGATCATCACCGGCGGCTCGACTTCGGGGTGCATCCGCGCCTGCGTGATCGACAGCCTGTCGCGCGGCTACCGCAGCATCATTCCGGAAGAATGCGTGGCCGACAAGCACGAGATCCCGCACTTCGCCAACCTCAGCGACATCATGCTCAAGTACGGTGACGTGGAATCGGTGGATCACGTTGCTGCGCAGCTGCAGGCGCTGCGCGCATGAGCACCGCGAGCAAATCCGACCCGGGCCTGTTCGACTACTGGCCCTATGACAGCCGGCCGAAGATCGAATGGCCGGGCGGCGCCCGCGTGGCCTTGTGGATCGCGCCCAATATCGAGTTCTACGAGTACGCGCCGCCGGCCAACCCGGCGCGCAAGCCGTGGCCGCGCCCACTGCCCGACATCCAGGGCTATGGCACCCGCGACTACGGCAACCGCGTCGGCCACCAGCGGATGATGCGGGTGATGGACCAGTACGGCCTGCGCGGCTCGGTGTCGCTGTCCACGGCCATGCTCAAGCACCATCCGGAAGTGATCCAGATGGCGGCCGAGCGCAACTGGGAATTCTTCAGCCACGGCATCTACAACACCCGCTACACCTATGGCCTGGACGAGGCACAGGAGCGGGAGATGATCGCGCACTCGATGGCGCTGATCGCCGAGCACACCGGCCAGCACTGCGATGGCTACCTGGCGCCGGCGCTGTCGCATTCGGACGCCACCATCGACCTGTTTGCCGAGGCCGGCGGCCTGTATACCTGCGACCTGTTCCACGACGACCAGCCGACGCCGGTGAAGACCCGCTCCGGCAAGCGCTTCGTGTCGGTGCCGTACTCGCTGGAGCTCAACGACACCATCGTCTACGTCACCAACAAGATCGAGCCGCGCCGCTACGGGCAGATGATCAAGGACGCCTTCGACCGTCTGTATGCCGAAGGCGAGCACACCGGCACGGTGATGTGCGTGCCGCTGCATGCCTACCAGGTCAGCCACCCGCACCGCCTGGCGGCCTTCCACGACGCCATGGACTACATCTGCAGTCACGACAAGGTGTGGAAGGCCACCGGCCGCGAGATCGCCCAGCACTACCTGGACAAGCACTACGACGACGCGCTGGCCTCGATGGCGGCGATCAACGCGGAGGACGCGGCATGAGCCTGGATCGCAGCTTCCTGGAATACCCGCGCCTGCGCCTTGGCATGGACCATGACCGCTACAGCTGGTCGATGCTGGCGCAGCGCCCGGCCGTGCGCTGGCCCGGCGACAAGCCACTGGCGGTATGGATCAACCTGAGCCTGGAACACTTCCCGCTCAATCCCAAGGGTGAGGGCTTCAAGCCGCACGGTTCCATGGTCATGCCCTACCCGGACCTGCGCCATTACACGCTGCGCGACTACGGCAACCGGGTTGGCGTGTTCCGCGTACTGGATGCGCTGGAAAAGTACGGTCTGCGTGCCAGCACCGCGGTCAACGGCGAACTGGCCGAACGCTACCCGGCCCTGCTGCGCCGGCTCAAGGCGCGCAGCGCCGAGCTGGTGGCGCACGGCTGGAACATGGACGGCGTGCACTACGGCGGCCTGGACCCGGCGCGCGAAGCTGAATACATCCAGCGCAGTTTGGCCGCGCTGGCGCCGTATTCGGACAGTCCCATCCAAGGCTGGCTGTCACCGGCCCGCTCGCAGTCCGAGAACACCCCGGAACTGCTGCAACAGGCCGGTTTGCAGTGGTTTGGCGACTGGATCAACGACGAGCTGCCCTACCCCTTCCAGACCGCCAACGGCCCGCTCACCGCCCTGCCGCTGTCACTGGAATTGGAAGATCGCTTCATCGTCGGCGAAAATCTGCATGCCGAGGCCGAGTATGCGGACCAGATGGTCGATGCCTGCGATTTCCTGCTGGAGGAAGCGCAGCGCAGCGGACAGGGTCGCCTGCTCGCGCTCAACATCCATCCGTGGGTGATGGGCCAGCCGCACCGCATCAAGCACCTGGAACGCGTGTTCGCCCACCTGGCCGACCGCGCAGGGCTGATCTGGAACGCTGCGCCTTCGCAGATCATCGCCGCCTCGCGTTGGGGCGGCGGTTCCAGGCAACCGTCGTCGCCCTCAACGCGCCGGCCTTTACCCAAGAGCCCTTGCATGAACACTGAAGCCAACACCGCCCTGCCGCCGCGCGAAGCGATGGAATTTGACGTCGTCATCGTCGGCGCCGGCCCTGCCGGCCTGGCCACTGCCATCCGCCTGCGCCAGCTGGCCGTGGAAAAGGGCCAGGAGCTGTCGGTGTGCGTACTGGAGAAAGGCTCCGAGCCGGGCGCGCACATCCTGTCCGGCGCGATCATGGACCCGCGCGCGCTCAACGAGCTGTTCCCGGACTGGAAGGAACGCGGTGCGCCGCTGAAGCAGGCCGTCACCCGCGACGAGTTCCTGTTCCTGGACGAGACCAAGGCCAAGGCCACCCCGCACGCGCTGCTGCCGGAGTGCTTCCACAACGACGGCAACTACATCATCAGCCTGGGCGAAGTGAGCCGCTGGCTGGCGCAGCAGGCCGAAGCGCTGGAAGTGTCGATCTTCCCGGGCTTTGCCGCCGCCGAGGTGCTGTACGACGAAAACGGCGCGGTGATGGGCGTGGCCACCGGCGACATGGGCATCCACAAGGACGGCACGCCGGGCCCGAACTACGAGCGCGGCATGGAACTGCGTGCCAAGTACACGATCTTCGCCGAAGGCTCGCGCGGCCACCTCGGCCGCCAGCTGATCAGCAAGTTCAAGCTCGACGCCGGCAAGGACCCGCAGTCCTACGGCATCGGCATCAAGGAGTTGTGGCAGATCGATCCGGCCAAGCATGAGCCCGGCCTGGTGGTGCATGCCGCCGGCTGGCCGCTGGACAACGACACCTACGGCGGCGCCTTCCTGTACCACGCCGAGGGCGGCAAGGTGTCGATCGGCTACGTGGTCGGCCTGGACTACAAGAACCCGTGGCTGAGCCCGTTCGAGGAGTTCCAGCGCTTCAAGACCCACCCGGCCATCCGCAAGCACCTGGAAGGCGGCAAGCGCATCGCCTACGGCGCGCGTGCGATCACCGCCGGCGGCATCCTGTCGCTGCCCAAGACCGTGTTCCCGGGCGGCGCCCTGGTCGGCTGCGAGGCCGGCTACCTCAACGTCAGCCGCATCAAGGGCAGCCACGCCGCGATCAAGACCGGCATGCTGGCCGCCGAGGCCGCGTTTGACGCGCTGGTCGCCGGCCGCTCGCGTGACGAGCTGAGCGCCTATCCGGAGGCCTTCGAGAACAGCTGGCTGAAGGCCGAGCTGCTGCAGTCCAAGAACTTCAAGCAGTGGTTCAAGAAGGGCCGCACCCTGGCCACGCTGATGACCGGCATCGAGCAGTGGCTGCTGCCCAAGCTGGGCATCCGCAACGCGCCGTGGACCATCCACCGCACCAAGGCCGACCACGAATGCCTGGAGCCGGCCGCCAGCCAGCCGAAGATCACCTATCCCAAGCCGGACAACGTACTGACGTTTGATCGTTTGAGCTCGGTGTTCCTGTCCTCGACCAACCACGAGGAAGACCAGCCCAGCCACCTGACGCTGAAGGACCCCAGCATTCCGGTCAAGGTCAACCTGGCCACCTATGCCGGCCCGGAAGCGCGTTACTGCCCGGCCGGCGTGTACGAATTCGTCGGCGAAGGCAGCGATACCCGCCTGCAGATCAACGCGCAGAACTGCGTGCACTGCAAGACCTGCGACATCAAGGACCCGACCCAGAACATCGTGTGGGTGACCCCACAGGGTGGTGGCGGTCCGAACTATCCGGCGATGTAAACGTCGCCATCAACCCACAGGAGTTTTGATGAGCATTGTCAGTCCAGGCGCCCGCTTCCGCGCGGCGCTCACACAGGAAAGCCCGCTGCAGATCCCCGGTGCGATCAACGCCAACCATGCGTTGCTGGCCAAGCGGGCGGGCTTCCGTGCGGTCTACCTGTCCGGTGGCGGCGTCGCCGCCGGCTCGCTGGGCCTGCCGGACCTGGGCATCAACACCATGGACGACGTGCTCACCGACATCCGCCGCATCACCGACGTCTGCGACCTGCCGCTGCTGTCGGACATCGACACCGGCTTTGGCCCAAGCGCGTTCAACATCGCGCGCACGGTGAAATCGCTGATCAAGGCCGGTGCGGCGGCCTGCCATATCGAGGACCAGGTCGGCGCCAAGCGTTGCGGCCACCGCCCGAACAAGGAAATCGTGTCGCTGGGCGAGATGGTGGACCGGGTCAAGGCGGCGGCCGATGCCAAGACCGATCCGGATTTTTTCCTGATCGCACGTACCGACGCCATCCAGATGGAAGGCGTGGATGCGGCGATCGAGCGCTCGCTGGCCTGCGTGGAAGCCGGCGCCGACGGCATCTTTGCCGAGGCCTCGTACGACCTTGAGACCTACAAGCGTTTTGTCGATGCAGTGAAGGTGCCGGTGCTGGCCAACCTCACCGAGTTCGGCCAGACCCCGCTGTTCTCGACCGAGGAGCTGGGCTCGGTGGGCGTGGCGATGTGCATCTACCCGCTGTCGGCGTTCCGCGCGATGAACAAGGCGGCGGAGAACGTGTACACCGCGATCCGCCGTGATGGCCACCAGCGCAATGTGGTGGAGACCATGCAGACCCGCGAGGAGCTGTATGAGCGGATCGGGTATCACACCTTTGAGCAGAGTCTGGATAGGACGTTTGCTGGGAAGAAGTGATGATTGGGGTTCAGGGTTTAGAAGTTGGAAGCTTGAAAGCTTGAAATGCTAAGAGCTTAAAAGCCGCCCTCACCCCTACCCCTCTCCCGCACGCGGGAGAGGGGCTGCTTCGGCACGAAGTTGCTTGGGCCAGCATTACTGCCTTCGGCGTACTCCGCGAATTTTTCCGCAGCCGAACACTCTCAGCTCAATCGACGCTTTGAAGAATTTCGGCGTCTGAACGCGAAACGCACAACGGGCAGATAAATTGCTTTCTGCTTTGGCTTTCTGCTTTGGCTTTCTGCTTTGGCTTTCTGCTTTTGCATTTGGCTTTTGCATTTGGTCTTTGCCTTTGCTTTGGCTTCGGCTTTGGCTTTTCTTCGGCCTTTCCAACCGACGAAAGAAAGCATGAAGTCTCCCTTCTCCCGCTTGCGGGAGAAGGTGCCCAACGGGCGGATGAGGGGGCCTCTGCTTCTGCCTCTGCTTCTACCTCCGTTTTTGCCTTTGCTTCAGCCATTCCTTCAAAGCTCTCCATCCACCCCAACCTGCCAAAAACCCAAGCCCTTTGCTTCCCCTCCCAGCACCGGCCATCATTGCCAGCGCCGCACAGTCACGACCGCCAGCGCAATGAGAACGCAATGCCCCGTCTGCCCCTGATCGCCCTCGCCTGCCTGACGCTCAGCGCCTGCGGCCAACGCGATGCCTTCAACCACAACGCCAACGCCGACCCGCATCAACGCGAACTCGAACGCGCCTTCGCCATCTGCGCCGGCTGCCATGACACCCGCGCCGACCTCGGCCACCGCGTCGGCCCCAACCTGCACGGCGTGATCGGCCGCAAGGCCGGCACCGCCCCCGGCTACAACTACTCCGAAGCGATGAAGGCCAGCGGCATCACCTGGGATGCGCAGACCCTGGACGCCTTCATCAAGTCACCGACCAAGCAGGTGCCGGGCAGCAAGATGGTCAACGCCACCTCCGACCCGGCGCGCCGCCAGGCCGTGATCGAGTTCCTGTCCACCCTGCCCGAATAGGCCCGGCGTCAATCCAGCGTCTGCACACCGCCGCCGTTGACGAACAAGGTCTGGCCGCTGACCCAATTGGATATAGGCGCGGCGAAATACAGCACCGCGCCGGCAATATCCTCGGCCTCGCCCAGGCGCTTGATCGGGGTATGGGACAGCATCCGCGCTTCGATCTCCGGGGTGAGCACGGTAGCCAGCGCATCGGTGCGCACCGCCCCCGGCCCCACCGCATTGACGCGGATCCCGGCAGGACCGTAGTCATGCGCAAGATTCGCCGTCATATGGTTGATCGCCGCCTTGGACGCGGCGTAAGCGCTGATCGCCGGGCTCTTGTTGATCGAGCTCATCGACGACATGTTGATGATCGAGCCGTAGCCGCCCTTCTGCATATGCGGCGCACACAGCTGCGACAGCCGCCAGGCACTGAAGACGTTGATCTGGAATGGCCGCTCGAACTGCTCCAGGCTGATCTTGTACGGGCTCTCGCGGCCAGCCCCGCCACCACCGGCGTTGTTGACCAGGATATGGATGCCGCCCAGTTCATTGGCGGTGCGCTCCACCACCCGCACCAGGTCCTCATCCTTGAGCACATTGCACTCCAGGGCCAAGGCCTTGCCGCCAGCGGCGACGATCTCCGCCGCCACTTTCTCGGCGGCGGCCAGCTTCAGGTCGGCGATGGCCACCGCCGCACCGTAGGCCGCCAGCATCAGCGCGCTGGCGCGGCCAATGCCGTTGCCGCCGCCGGTGACGATGGCCACCTTTCCAGACAGGTCGAAATGCGCTTGTGGAAGCATGGGCGTACTCCTTTCCGGACGATTCATTGATCCGCACACCATACACCCGGCCAGCGAAAGCAAAGGTGATGTGCCGCCAGCCACACAACACCCCGCTGGCCGACCCTTATCGCCCCGAAAGACCGCTATTGGCCGATGTTTTTCTCCAAAAATGCCTCCAGCCCCCGGTAGAAAGCGGCACTGTTGTCATCGTTGTAGAAGCCATGGCCTTCGCCCGCAACCGCCATCCATTGCGGCGCTCTGCCGGCCGCCAGCAGCGCTGCGCGCATGGCGTTGGCCTGTGCGATCGGCGTACGTTCATCGCGCTCGCCGTGCGCAAGGAACACCGGCGCGGTGATGCGCGGCACCAGGGTGGTCGGCGAATTGGCCACCAGTTCCTCGTCATTGCGGCCGATCACCCGTGTCAGGTAGTTGCGCCCATACGCCCTGTCCTTGATGTCACCTTTCTTGTACATCATCTTCAGGTCATAGACGCCGGCCAGGCCTGCCGCGCAACGGATAAGCCCTGGCTCGCGCGCCGCCAGCATCATCGCCGCGTAGGCGCCGAAACTGGCGCCGTAGGTGCATACGCGGGTGGTATCGGCCAAACCGAGTGAGGCCGCATGGTTCAAGCCGTCCAGCAGATCCTGCTGGATGCGCGTTCCCCACTGCAGGTAACCGAGCTCCTCGAAGGCATGCCCACGTCCGCCGCTACCACGGTAATTGACCTGCACCACCAGATAACCACGGTTGGCGAGGAACTGCGCGTCGTTGTCGTAGAACCAGTCATCGCTTACACCGTGCGGGCCACCATGCGGCAACAACACAGTCGGCAAGCGGCGGCCCTCGCTGTTGCGTGGGATTGTCAGTATCGCTTCCAGCTCCGCGCCATCACCGGCCTTGAAGCGCAACGGACGGCGTTCGGCCATCAGCGTCGGATCAATCCCCTCGCGCGGCGACAGAACCTTTTCCAGCTTGTTGGTGGCGCGCCGGAATACATACCAACCGCCTGGATCACGATCACTGCCCAGATGCACCAGCACGGTCTGCCCATCACGACTCACGTCATCGAAGGTCACATGCTGTGCAGGCAGCAGCTCGGCCAGGGCCTTGTGCAGTTCCGCCTCCGGCTTGCCCGGGTCGAAATACTGCAGTTGTGGCCGCCCGGTCAGCGGCGAGGCGGCGAACGGCACCGCCGGGTGGCGTGTCCATTGCGACAATCCGACGCTGCTGAAGCCATCCGCCAACAACACATCACGTTCGCCGCCATCGAGCTTGCTCGACACCAGCGATATTGGCCCGTCATTGCGGCTGAAGCGGCCATAGACGTGCTGGTTGTCGGCCGAGAATGCAAAAGGCGCCCAGATGCCTCCGGTGACTTCCTGCGGGACCGGCTGCCAGCGTTGCCCATCTTCGGATGCATACAGCAGGTAGTTGTCGTCATCGTCGCGGCCCTGGGCATAACGTGCGACGCCGTTGCGGTCGATCACGAACTCCAGGTTCGGCACGTTGATGCTGGCAATCAGCTTGAAACTCGGGCGCGGCCCCGCATCCACCACGTACAGCATCGAGTTGGTGGGATTGCGCTTGAGCTGGCGCATGTAGAAATGGCCATCATTGCCCTGCGCCACACCCTCGATGAAGCCGAACCCGCGGTCCAGTCCCGCCGCGACATTCTGCTGCTCGTAGCCATAGATGTAGCGCTGGTTCTGGCCATCGAAATCGCTGGCGATGATCTCGCCCATCGGTACGGGCTTTTCCAGGGAGCCGTATTTGCGGCCTTTGGCGATCACCAGGCGTTTATCGCTCACCCAGAGTATCTGGTAGGCACTTTCGAAACGTGGCAGACGCAGGACCGCGGTGCGTTGCATATCGGAAAGACGCAGCACCTGCAGCGCGTGGTTTCCTTCGCCAAACTCGGTTGCGAACGCCAGATACTCGCCACCGGGTGACAGCCGCGGCATGGAGAACGGGCTGGCCTTGGCGAAGGCCTCCACCGGGACGCTCTGTGCCACGGCCGGGACCACCGTCCCCCCCACCATCGCAATCAGCAACAGGAACAGCGCACGCCGAAGCCTTTCCCCCATGACTACCCTCCCCTGTGGTCAAACGGATGTTGCCGAGCGTAATGCATTCACCCACCGCGCGCAGGACGCATATCGTTTGTCTGGCGCGGGTGCGGGAATTCGTCGGATTGACCCCGCGATTACCTTGCACATGGCAGGATGCACGTCTGTAACCGCAACCAGGAGCGTGCCGCCCCATGCGATCAGGAAGCCGTAGTCAGCGCATGGCCTTGGCCGCAGCGCTGCTCAGCAGCATGCCGTCACTGGCCTCGGCCATGACCCAATGTCCGCAGGAGTCCAGTAAATCCACCGCTTTCTGGCTGCTGGGCTGGTCGGTCTTCGCACTGTTCTTCATTGCGGGCGTGGTGTTGCCGCTATTGATCTTCCGCACCACCGGCAATGCGCGGCCCTGGCCGCGCTGGCTGCTGCGGATCGCCAGCATTCCGGCGATGCTGGCGATGTGGATGTTGGGTACGGGAATTTTCCTCGGCAAATTCGTACTGGTGTGCTGAGGCGGCGCCTTACGCTGGCGGGAACCACCACGGTGATGCGGTTCCGGTATTGATCAACAACGCACGCGCACGCACGAAGCGGCGGATCGATGCGGTGCCCATGCGCGAACCACCCATGCCGGACAGCTTGAAGCTCTGCTTTTCGGCGGTCTGCACCATGCCGGTCAGGCAGGCGTCATTGATCGAGATGCCGCCGGCCTGCAGCTGACGCGCTACCCGCTGCGCGCGCTCGGGACTTTGCGTGAAAACCGCCGCCGACAAGCCGAACTCGGTGGCATTGGCACGCGCGATGGCTTCGGCTTCATCGGCCACCACCATCACCGGGAGGACGCTTGCAAAGCTCTCATCGGCAACCACGGCCATCTCGTCGGTGACATCCACCAACACCGTTGGCGGACACCAGACGCCGCCGTGCTCGATCAGCTCGCCGCCGGTCAGCGCGCGTGCGCCCTTGGCCTTGGCGTCGGCCAGTTGGCCGCGCACCAGTTCGACCTGCGATGCCGCGATCACCGGACCGATCTGGCCCTGCTTGGGGTCTGGCCAGGCCAGCTCCAGTGCGGAAGCTTCCTTCACCAGCGCGGCGATGAAGGCATCGGCCACCGGCGCTTCCACGTAAACACGTTCGATCGACATGCAGCTCTGCCCGCCGTTGACGAAGCTGCCCCAGGCCAGCGCGCGTGCGGCATGTGCGATGTTGGCGTCGGACAGCACCAGCGCCGGGTCCTTGCCACCCAGCTCCAGCGAGGCCGGAATGAAGCGACGCGCGCAGGCTTCGCCCACCTTGCGGCCGGTGGCGACTGAACCGGTGAAGCAGATCTGGTCACTGGCCTCGATCACCGCCTGGCCGGTGGCGCCGGCACCGGTGACCAGCTTGAACACCGCGCCCAGACCTGCTTCGTCCAAGGCGTCACGCAGCAGCGGCACGAAGCGCGAGGTGACCTCGCTGGGCTTGGCCAGGATGCTGCAGCCGGCGGCCAACGCCGGCACGGCATCGATCAACGTCAGCATCAGGGGGAAATTCCACGGGCTGATCACGCCCACCACCGCATACGGCACCCAAGTCTGCTGGCTGTGGATGAAGGGGATGGCTTCCTGCTGGGCCGGCTTTTCCGCAAGACAGCCCGCGGCCTGCTGCGCCCAGCGGCGGATCGCGCCGACGGTGCCGTCCACTTCAATCTGCGATTCATGCCAGCGGCCGGTATCGGCCAGCAATGCATCGAGGAAGCCATCGCGACGCGCGACCAGCGCGTCGGCCAGGGCGTCCAGGCGCGCGCAGCGTTCCTCGATGCTGCGCTCGGCCCAGGCCTGCTGCGCCTGGCGCAGCTGCGCGCCCAGCGCGGCGACGTCGCGGGCGCTGGTGATCGGCAGCTCGCCGTCGGACAGCCCGGTGCGCGGGTTGCGCAGTGGCAGCGTGGTTGCGTCAGTCATTGCCCAGTACTCCAGCGCTCAACAGTGCATCAAGGGTGGCTTTCTGGCGGGCGGCAAAGTCGACCCGCTGCGGGATCTTCAAGCTGTCGCCCTGCAGCAGGGCGTTGGGCTTCAATGCGGTGCTGGCCAGGCCGGCGTTGATTGCCGCCTGCGGCAGCCGCGAGAGGAAATTGCCCATGCCCGGGCGCAGCCGGCGGCGGCGCAGGCCGGCGATATCCAGGTCGGCATAGGCGGCCATCGACTCGCCGGTGCCGGCGGCAGACAGCACCCGGCCCTGGTCATCGACGATCTTGCTCATGCCATCTGCACTGCCCAGCGGGATGTCCACGCCACTGATGCCGGCGGTATTGGCCGAGACCACATAGGCCATGTTTTCCAGCGCGCGGGCGCGTTTGGCGATGTCCTTGGGGGTCAGCTCGGGGCTGCCGACTTCGCTGGTGGAATGCAGGAACACTTCGGCACCGCGCAGGCCCATCGCACGCGCGATTTCCGGATACAGGATTTCCTCCGAGGCGATGCAGGACAGGCGGCCGATCGGCGTACGTGCCACCGGGAACACACCGTCGATGCCGTACACGTCCAGATACTTGTCCCAGACATCATGCGGGCTGGGCGCGTACAGCGAGATCAGCCGGCGGTAGCGCAGGATCTGGTTGCCGCTGTCATCCAGGATCACCGAGGACTGGAAGTACAGCTCGGGGAAGTTGGGGTCGCGCTCGTAGGCGTTGGAACACAGGTAGACGCCGTTGTCCTGGGCGATGCGGCCCAGCTGCTCGTACTCGCTGCCATCCATCGCGAAGCAGCCCTTGGCCGCCCAGCCGGGGATGGTGTCGCCCAGCGGGTAGCTGGTGGCGAAGTATTCCGGCAGCACCACCAGCTTCAGGTCAGCGCCGATGAAGGCCTTGGAGGCACGGATCTGCCGGCCAACCCGCTCGATGTTGTCGGCCACCGCGACGGCGGCTGCTTCCGGTGTTGCACAGGCATTGATGGCGCGGCAGGTGGTCTGCAGGGCCAGCGCGCGATAAGCGTCGATCATGGAGCCTTACCTTCGGTTGCGGTGTCGTTGAGAGCTTGTGTCTGCATGCCATCGGCCAGCAGCACGCGGAAGCTGCCGGTGCCGGTGCGCAGCGGCTTGATCGCGGCGTAGTCGGCGCTGTGCCAGAACGCCAGTGCGGCGGCGCGGTCAGGCCAGCACGAGATCACCGTCCGCGTCGCTGCATGCTCGCCCTCCAGGCTCTGTTGCTCGCCGCCCATCACCAGGTAATGGCCGCCATGGCGCGCCACCACCGCGGGCGTGGCCCGGGCATAGGCAGCAAACCGCTGCGGGTCGGTGAGGTGGGCTTCGATGATCAGGTAGGCGGACATGGCGTACTCAGCTGAAGCGCGGGGCGCGCTTTTCCAGGAAGGCGGCCGCGCCTTCGACGAAGTCGGTACTGCTGAAGGCATCGTTGAAAGCCGCATCGGCCTGGGCCAGATCGATGCTGGCATCTCCCCCCAAGTGGCCGAGCACGGTCTTGATCGCCCGCCGCGCCTGCCCGGAGGTGGCCAACAGCTGCTGGACCTGTGCCTGCTCCAGCGCCTCGATGCCGTCCTCACCCGCCAACTGGTTGACCAGGCCCCAATCCAGCGCAGTAGCGGCATCGAGCAGGCGCCCGGTCAGCAACATTTCGCGCGCGCGGGCCATGCCGACCGCGTTGACCAGCCGACGGCTGTCGTCGGCGCTGTAAACTAAACCGAGCTTGGCTGGGGTGATAGCGAACCGGCTACGGGCACTGGCCAGGCGCAGGTCACAGGCCAAGGCCAGGCCAAGGCCGCCGCCTACGCAGGCCCCGTCGATGACGGCCAGGGTGGTCTGCGGCAGGCGTTGCAGTTTGAGCTGGGTGCGTTGGACCTGGGCGTTGTTGGCGGCGAAGGCGGCCGGAGCGGTGAGCAGCTGGCCGAGTTCGTCGATATCGGCGCCGGCACTGAACGCCCCCGGCACGCCGGATACCACCACGATCTGGGCGTCACTGGCGGCGATGTCGTCCAGTGCGGCCTCGATCGCCGCCCAGTGGCGGGTGGCCAGGGCGTTGCGCTTGTCGGGTCGGTGGATGCTGATGCGGGCGAGCGCGCCGTCGCGGCTCCAGCAAATCACGGTCTCTTCAGTGATCATGGCCTATCCTATTTGTTCTATCGTTATAGCATTAAGCCAAAGGAGGGTGAAGCGAGATGTCCCAAGACACACTGGCCACATTGTTGAGTGCCAATGCGCACAAGCTGCTGCGCAATGACTTGCCGACGCCGCTTTACCACCAGATGTTCAGCCTGCTGCGCGACCGCATCCTCAATGGCGAGATCCCGCGTGGCGCCCGCATCCCCACCGAGTTCGACCTGGCCGACGGCTTTGGGGTATCACGCATCACCGCCAAGCGGGCGCTGGATGAGCTGGCCGCCGAGGGCCTGGTCGAGCGCCGCCGCGGCAAGGGCACCCACGTCATCCACCGCTCCCGGCCCAAGCCCATGCACAGCCCGCTGACCGGGCTGCTGGAAAGCCTGGAAGTGCTGGCCGAGCACACCAAGGTGCAGTTGCTGCAGTTCCGCCGCGCGGTGCCCCCGGAGCCGATCCGGGCATTGTTCGATACCGGCCCACGCGACGTGCTGGTGCAGGCCATCCGCCTGCGCCTGCGGGGCGATGTGCCGTTCGGCTACTACATCAGCTGGACCCATACCGATCACCCCGAATTCAGCGAGACGCGGTTGTCCAACAGCTCCCGTCTGAAGCTGTTCCAGGCCGCCGGCATCCAGATCAAGCAGGTGGAGCAGGTGCTGTCGGCAGTAAACGCCGACGCCATCGCCGCCATGCACCTGAAGGTGGAACCCGGCACCGCGCTGCTGTCACTGGAACGCCGTTCCTACGATGGCGACGGCAATCTGGTCGACCTGCTCAACGTGCAATACCGGCCGGATCAGTTCACCTACCAGATGACCCTGGACGTGGACGACGGCACCCCGCTGTAAGCCGACAACACCACCAGCTCCCCGCTGCGAAAACGCCGCCCTGACCAGGCGGCGTTTTGCGTCTGGCGGGCTGGGCCGCTTGCCTGGAAAGACATAAGGCTAAGACCTATATGCCTTTGCAGTGCAACACGGAAGGGCCGCAATTGCTGCCACTTTCCAATCTCGATCAACTGCTTATGCGCATGTTGCGGCGCACGACTCCACGGTGCAGGCAGGACGCGAGCCACATTGATTGTCCGGACAAATAGCGAAAGACTGGAAAGCACACGCAGCAGCACAGCACTCACACCTGTGCGCCTGCGCCACCTACCCCGTTCACGCTATGAGGCAGGCAATGAAGGAAGTTCTGTACCGCAGTGCGTTGGCAGTCGCGATCGTGACCGCCCTTGGCAGCAACCCCGCATTGGCGCAGCAGGCCGGCACTGACGACCAGGCCGTGCAGCTGGATCAGGTCAGCGTCACCGCGCAGCGCCGCGAAGCGCAGATGCAGAAGACGCCGCTGAGCATGAGCGTGATCAGCGGACCGGAACTCGACCGCATGCAGGTCAAGCGCGTGGATGACATCAAGTTCGCCGCGCCCAACATCATCATCGAGCAGAACACCGGCACCAGTTCCGGCGCCAAGATCTTCATGCGCGGCGTAGGCGCCGATGAGTCGATGTTCACCAACGACCCGGCGGTGGCGTTGTATATCGACGATGTCTACATCCCGCGCCAGAACGGGGCGATGTTCGACCTGTATGACGTGGAGCGCATCGAAGTGCTGCGCGGCCCGCAGGGCACGCTGTATGGCCGCAATGCCACCGGCGGCGCGATCCGCTACATCTCGCGCAAGCCCACCGGCGAAAGCAAGCTGGCGCTGGATGGCAGCATCGGCAACCTCGGACGCCGCGACGCACGCGTGAGTTTCGCCACCCGCATCGGCGAGACGCTGGATGTCTCCGCCGCCGCGCTCAGCCGCCAGCGCGATGGCATCCTCAAGGACATCACCCACAACCGCATGGTCAATGACCAGGACGTGCTGGCCGGGCGTTTGTCGCTGGCCTCGACCTGGGGAGAAGCCTCCTATGCCACGCTGAGCATCGACCGCCTGCGCGAGCGCTCTACCCCGGCCTGGGGCACGCCGGTGGCGCTGGATGCCAATGGCAACCAGGTGCCGCGCCTGGGCAGCTTCTACAAGACCGAAACCGACACGCTGGGCTTGAACGACATCGACCAGTTCGGCGTGGCGTTGACCAATGAAACCGACTTCGGTGCGTTCTCCTGGCGCAGCATCGCGCACTACCGCACGCTGGACCATCACTTCTACATGGACGTGGATGGCACCGCGCAGACCCGTTATCACCTCGAACAGGACCAGCGCCAGAACCAGAAGGGTTACGAGGCGCAGTTCACCTCGCAGCTGGACGGTCCTTTCAGTTGGGTCGCTGGCGTGTTCGCGTTCAAGGAGCACAACGACCAGCCGACCCGCAGCGACATCTTCGTGCGCGGCGGCACCAACTACATCGCCCAGGACACCTCGGCGTATGCCATCTATGCGCAGGGCGACTACAAGTTCACCGACAAGCTGACCCTCACCCTGGGCGGCCGCTACAGCTATGAGAGCAAGGATTTCTCGGTGCGCGCGGTCAAGGCCAATGGCGAGCCCAACTTCAGCAAGAACATGCGCAACAGCTGGAACCGCCCGGACTGGAAGGCGCTGCTGTCCTACAACTTCAACGACAACGTGATGGGCTACGCCAGCGTCACCACCGGCTTCAAGAGTGGCGGCTTCAATGGCCGCGGCAGCACCCCGGCAACCCTGGTGCAGGTGGATGCTGAAACCCTGCGTGCCTATGAAATCGGCATCAAGTCGACGCTGTGGGACAACCGCCTGCGCTTGAACGGCAACTACTACCGGCTGGATTACGACGGCATCCAATTGGCCGCGGTGAACCCGGAAGGCATCTTCGTGGTGACCAACGCCACCGGTGCCTTGATCCAGGGCATCGAGCTGGAGGCCGAGGCACAGCTGACGCGCGGACTGAAGCTCAACGCCACGCTGGGCACCATCGACTCGGAATACCAGAAGTACAAGGCCATCAATGCCGCCTACTTCCGCGGCCACCCGATGAAGAATGCACCCGAGCTGCAGTGGACCTTCGGCAGCAGCTACGTGCAGCCGCTTGGCAATGCCGACCTGGTATTCAGCGCGCAGGCCCGCTACACCGATGAGTACTACCAGAACCAGGATGCCTCGCGTCTGATCATGCGCAAGGCCGGGCATGAGTACAACGCACGCATCGCCTACGAACCGCGCGATGCGGAATGGTCGGTGGCGCTGTGGGGCAAGAACCTGAGCAATGAATTCGCCTCCACCGGCGGTTTTGATATCGCCGGGCTGGGTGTGGGCGTGATCTACCCGAACGTGCCGCGCACCTACGGCGTGGAGTTCAGCTACCGGTTCTGGTGAGGGCTGATGACAGGGGTAGTGCCGAGCCATGCTCGGCAGGGGCCTTCCCGCCAAGGCCAGAGCCGCCCTCACCCCAACCCCTCTCCCGCAAGCGGGAGAGGGGCTAAAGCGGTAGTGCCGAGCCATGCTCGGCAGGGGCTTTCCCGGCACCCCATCAGCCAGCGAAGAGCACCCCTCCCCAACCCTCCCCTTCGCTACGCGAAAGGGAGGGAGCGTAGTGCCGAGCCATGCTCGGCAGGGGCTTCACCAGCACCCCATCAGCCAGCGAAGAGCACCCCTCCCCAGCCCTCCCCTTCGCTACGCGAAAGGGAGGGAGCGTAGTGCCGAGCCATGCTCGGCAGGGGCTTTGCCAGCACCCCATCAGCCAGCCCAAAGCACCCCTCCCCAACCCTCCCCTTCGCTGCGCGAAAGGGAGGGAGCGTAGTGCCGAGCCATGCTCGGCAGGGGCATTCCCGGCGACGCATCAGCCAGCGAGAAGCCCCCTCCCCACCCAGGCCAATCCAGCCCGGAACACACCAAGGCCTATACCCACGCCCCTTTTAGATATATAGATATATCATTAAGATCATTTCGGACCAGCCGGCAAGCCACCGTGGACCCGTTCACCACCCAATCCCTGGAGGGCATCCTCCGCCGTGACCTGCACGCGCCGCTGTACCACCAGCTGCAGGGCTTCCTGCGTGGGCTGATCGAACGCGGCGAAATCGGCGACGGCGAGCAGCTGCCGCGTGAGGAAGAGCTGGCCCGGCGCCTGCGCATCTCGCGGGTCACCGTGCGCCAGGCGCTGCAACTGCTGGCCAATGATGGCTTGCTGGTACGCCAGCGCGGCCGCGGTACGCGGGTCGTCGGCGGTAGCACAGCGCGCGGTTCCAGCATCCCGATGCCGCTGAAGACGCCGCTGGGCGAGCTGATCCACAGCCTCGACACCCTCGCCAGCAACACCCAGGTACGCCTGCTGGGCTGGGAACGCGTGGTCCCGCCCGAACCGATCCGCGAACAGTTCGGCAGCGGCCCGGAAGAAACCCTGGTGCATTGCGTGCGGGTGCGCTCGCGGCATGGCCAGGCCTTTGGTTACTACGCCAGCTGGACCCGCACCAAGCATCCGGAATTCAACGCCGAACAACTGGCCTACGGCTCGCGCATCGCTCTGTTCCGGCGTTGCGGGATCCGCTTCCTGCAGGTCCAGCAGACCGTCAGCGCGCTGCGTGCAGGTGCCCTGACCGCCATGCACCTGCAGATGTCGCCCGGTCAGGCGGTGATGAACCTGACCCGCCGCTCCTATGGCCCCGACCAGCAGTTGCTGGATCTGCTCGACATCCAATATCGCCCCGACCAGCTGCGCTACCAGATGCGCCTGGACTACGAAACCAACCACCCGGAGACATTTGTTTGAGTGCAACTGTGAGCGCAACGCTTGCCGAAAAGATCCTCGCCCGCGCCTGTGGACGCGAGGCCGTGCGCGCCGGAGAGATCCTTACCGCCAGGCTCGACCTGCTGATGATGCATGACTCCGGCGGTCCGCGCCGGGTCGCCACACGGCTGGAAAAGCTCGGCGCCAAGGTGTGGGACCCGAACAAGGTGGTGGTGGTCTCCGACCACTTCGTACCCGCCGTGGACATGGAAAGCGCCGACATCCTCGCCCTCACCCGCAAGTGGGCGCAGGCGCAGGGTGTCACCCACTACGACATGCTCGGCATCTGCCACGTGGTGTTGCAGGAACACGGCCATGTACAGCCCGGCATGTTCTGCGTCGGCGGTGATTCGCACTCGCCCAGCGGCGGTGCGTTCGGTGCCTTCATGGTCGGCATGGGCGCCACCGACATCACCGGCGCCCTGGTCACCGGCGACGTCTGGCTGCGCGTGCCGCAGACCACGCGTGTGCAACTCGATGGCGTGCTCGGCGCCGGCGTCAGCGCCAAGGACGTGATGCTGATGCTGTGTGGCCAACATGGCATGGGCAACGAAGGACAGGTCTTCGAATACGGCGGCAGCGCCGTGCAGGCCATGCCGATGCATGAGCGCCTGACCCTGTGCAACATGGCCGCCGAGCTCGGCGCGGAAACCGGCATCGTCGAACCCGACGCGACCACACTGGCTGCATTGGAACAGGCCGGCAAACCTTTCCTCGGTGATCTGGCGCAGTGGCGTAGCGATGCTGACGCCAACTACCTGCATCACCATCGCTACGACGCCGCGCAGATCGCCCCGCATGTGGCAGCACCGCACAGTCCGGCAAACAGCCGCCCGGTGGGTGAGCACGGCAGGGTGCCTATTGATCAGGCCTATATCGGCGCCTGCACCGGTGCCAAGCTGACCGATCTGCGCATGGCTGCCGAAGTCCTGAAAGGCCGCCGGGTCGCCAAGGGCACGCGCCTGCTGATCGCACCGGCCTCGGTGGCAATGACCGCGCATGCGGCAGCCGAAGGCACGTTGGCGACGCTGACCGAAGCCGGCGCCATCCTGCTGCCGTCAGGCTGCGGCGCCTGCGCCGGCATGGGTGCGGGCATGCTCAGCAGCGGCGAAGTCTGCATGTCCACCACCGCACGCAACTTCAAGGGCCGCATGGGCTCGGCCGAGGCGCAGGTCTACCTGGGCTCGCCGTACAGCGTTGCCGCTGCCGCGGTGAAGGGCGAAATCTGTGATCCACGCGAGTTGTTGGGAGAGAACCTTTGAACGTCCGTGGCAAGGCTTTCGTATTCGGTGACCGCATCGATACCGATGTGCTGGCACCCGGCCCCTATATGCGCGAGCCGATGCACGTGCTCGCCAGCCATTGCCTGGAAGCGGTGGACCCGGACTTCGCCAGCGAAGTGCGCCGTGGCGACATCGTGGTGGGCGGAGAATCCTTCGGCATTGGTTCCTCGCGCGAACAGGCGGTGCAGGCGCTGGCCGAACTCGGCGTGGGTGCCATCATCGCCAGATCATTCGCTCGCATCTTCTATCGCAACGCGCTGAATCTCGGCGTTCCCGCGCTGGTTTGTGCGACGCTTGAAGCATCGCGCGGTGATGAACTGGAAGTACGGCCGGTGGAGGGACGCATCATCAATCACAGCACAGGTCGTGAATTCGCCTGCGAGAAGATTCCCACCGAGTTGATGGCGATCGTCGCCGGTGGCGGGCTGATGCCTTGGCTGGAGCGCAAGCTGGCTACCGAGCGGCGCACATGAAACAGGGCATCATCCATGCGACCTTGATCGCGCCGGACCTGCAGCAGGTCTGCGCCGCCTATGTCGCGCAGTTGGCCTTGCAGGTGCAACAACGCGGAACGCTCGACGCCGATGATGCCGCCGCGCTCGATCTGGTGGATCTGATCGGCGCACCGCTGGTATGGCTGGCCAACAGCGCGGGCGAGCCGGTACTGCGGGTGATTGAAGACCCGCGTGCCGTCGTTGCCGAGCCCATGTTCCGCCACGGCTGGTTGTCGCTGGAGGTGCTGGTGGGCGATATCGACGCCCTCGCCGCCGGCCTGCGATCGCCATTCAAGGTCCTGGGTCCTGCCGCCAACCTTGAGTTGAGCGATGCCATTCGCGCCGCACAGGTGCTGGGACCCTGCGGCGAACTGCTGTATCTCACCCAGATCAAGGCGCAGGTTCCGCCGTTCGATCTGCCGATGACCGACGCGACGGTTGCGAACACCTTCATCGGGGTGATGACCACGCCGGATCGCGAGGCCTCGCAGCGTGCCTGGTCTGCACTGCTGGGGGCCAAGGGCTGGGCGTTCGATACCAGGATCACCGTGCTGAATCGCGCCTATGGCAAATCGCTGGACGGCCGCTACCCGGTCGCCGTGGTGCCGATGCCGGGGCAATGCATGGTGGAGATTGATCAGGTGGATCTACCTGCTTCAACCAAGCTGCAGCATGCGGGTCAGTACAGCCTGGGGCTGCGTTTGCCGGCAGTGGACACTGCCGTGCTGACTGAGGCCGGCTGGGTTGTCATGGATGCTGGTGAGCGGCGCAGTCTGCGTGGACCCGCCGGAGAGCATGTGGAGTTGCTTGTTGGGTGACGGGTGCTGGCATGTTGCCGCCTGCAGATAGAAGCAACAGCAACAGCGCAAAAGCACCCCTCCCCAACCCTCCCCTGCGCCAGGCGCAAGGGAGGGGGCAAACGCGGCACCGCGATGCACTGACAGAGCGCAGCAAACAGCCCCCTCCCTTTGCCGCAGGCAAGGGGAGGGTTGGGGAGGGGTAGCTCCTGCTCTGCTCCTGCTCCGCCCCCGCTGTTACTTCAGCCCCCCATGACCTTTGCCATGTGTAACTGCCACTACACAGGCATAGCGTCAGCGCTTACCCAAGCGCTTGAGGTAGAGCAATGCGGACCCTGACCCTGGCTGCAGCCATCGCCACGATCACCTGCTTGAGCATGGCAACGCCCGCCGCGGCGCAGGTCTCGCCGATGACGCCGGACATCACCGGCAAGAAATTCGTCGCCCCGCAGCCCGCCCGCGATTTCGAGAAGCGCGAGGTGATGATCCCGATGCGCGATGGAGTCAAGCTGTATACGGTGATCATGATCCCCAAGGGCGCGCACAACGCGCCTATCCTGTTCACCCGCACGCCGTACAACGCCGCCGGCCGCGTCGACCGCACGCCGGGCGCGACGCGGCTGGTCGATGCGCTCGCGCAGGGCGACATCGTGTTCGCCGAGGACGGCTATATCCGCGTTTTCCAGGACGTGCGCGGCAAGTACGGATCCGAAGGCGACTACGTGATGACGCGGCCACCGCGCGGGCCGCTCAACCCAAGCAAGATCGACCACAGCACCGACGCCTGGGACAGCATCGACTGGTTGGTGAAGCATCTGCCCGAGTCCAACGGCAAGGTCGGCATGCTCGGCTCTTCCTACGAAGGCTTCACCGTGGTGATGGCGCTGCTTGATCCGCACCCTGCGCTGAAAGTGGCCGCGCCGGAAAGCCCGATGATCGACGGCTGGATGGGCGACGACTGGTTCCAGCATGGCGCCTATCGGCAGGTGAATCTTGGCTACTTCAGCGGGCAGATGACTGCACGCGGTGCCGGCGCAAAAATCGCCATGCCGACCGGCGATGACTACAGCAGCTTCCTGCAGGCAGGCTCGGTCGGTGCCTTCGCCAGGACGTTGGGGCTGGAACAGATCCCGGCCTGGCACAAGGTCAGCCAGCATCCTGCCTACGATGCGTTCTGGCAGCAGCAGGCGCTGGACAAACTACTGACCAAGCTGCCGGAGATCCGCGTGCCCACCATGTGGGAGCAAGGGCTGTGGGACCAGGAAGACATCTACGGTGCGCATACCGCCTGGGCCGCACTTGAACCCAAGGACCACGACAATACCCGCAACTTCCTGGTGATCGGGCCGTGGCGACACAGTGGCGCCAACTACAACGGCAGTTCGCTGGGCGCCTTGGATTTCAACGGAGACACCGCACTGCAGTGGCGGCGGGATGTGCTCAAGCCTTTCTTCGACCAGTACCTCAAGGACGGCGCGCCGGCCGCCAATACACCGCCGGTGTGGGTATACAACGCCGGCAGCAATCGCTGGGAAACCTATAACAACTGGCCGCAAAGCTGCACGCAAGGCTGCACCGGCAACGCACGCCGGCTCTATCTCAACACCGATGCGCAGTTGGACTTCAACAGCACCAGTACCGGCGCGCAGTACGCCGAGTACATCGCCGATCCGGCCAAGCCGGTGCCGTTCGTACCGCGCCCGGTCAACATGGGCGATCGCGATGCCTGGACCACCTGGCTGGTGCGCGACCAGCGCTTCGTCGATGGCCGTACCGATGTGCTCACCTATACCGGCCCCGTGCTGGACAAGCCGATGAAGCTGGCCGGCATCCCACAGGTTCAATTAAGTGCTTCCACCTCCGGCAGCGACAGCGACTGGGTGGTCAAACTGATCGACGTCTACCCCGATCAGTATCCTGACAACCCGAAGATGGCTGGCTACCAGTTGCCGCTGGCAGTCACCATTTTCCGTGGTCGCTACCGCGAAAGCTTCAGCCAGCCAAAGCCGATCACGCCGGATGCACCGCAGATCTACAGCTTCGATCTGCCCAACGTGAACCAGACGCTGCAGCCGGGCCACCGCTTGATGGTGCAGGTGCAGTCCAGCCTGTTCCCGCTGTATGACCGCAATCCACAAAAATTCGTGGACAACATCTTCTTCGCCCAGCCAGGTGACTACCGCAAGGCCACGCAGCGGATCTGGAACAACAGCGAACATCCGAGCTACATCACGCTGCCGGTTGTCGAGTGACGGCGTGCTGCCGGTTGTCGAGTGACGGCGTGCTGCCGGTTGTCGAGTGACGGCGTTCGGCGTCGCCGCCTTGGCAACGAGGGTCAGGCAGTGATGCCTGCGCGGTGATCGCCGACATGAACCACTTGATGGTGGTTTTCCCCGCGAGGGAAACCGCGTCAGCGTCGCGGCTTACGCCGCTACTGCACAGCAAGGCAGGGACGCTTGTTCCTCTGCCGTTGCAGGAACACCTGCTACAGCTGTAGCTGGCAACACTGCCTGCAACGCAACGGAGCCAGCATGAACAAGCGCAGAAGGCTCAGCCGGCGCAGCATCATTCTTATCGGCGTTGCCATCATCGCCTTGGTCATCGCCCTGTCGGTGGCACCTTGGTGATTGTTAACCCTGCGTGGCAGAACGCGACGCAGTCCACATCACGGCAACGATGCAGCGACGCAAAGGTGAAACAAAGCCGGGTTGTGCGCATTCAGTCATTGCTGCCTGTTCATCCCTCCGGCTATAGGTGAATGGCAAGATCCGGGGGGATCACATACCGGAGCAACGCCAATGGACAAGATCAAGTTCTTCCTCGAAGGACCCGGCCGCCAGCGCCGACTGGTAACCCTGCTGGCAACCGAGTCCCGCAACATCGCCAAGGGCAGCAGCGATGGCCGTCGCGTCGCCACCATGGGACTGAATAATGTCTGCTTCCATACGATGATCGACGAGCACGGCAACATCGCCAAGCAGATCGACTTCGATGGCTATCGTTTCAAGTTCCGTGATTCCAACCTGCCCTGGGACTTGATGATCGCCTGATCATTGCGCGCTTCGCGACGCCCGCTCATTGATGGCTTACGCGACGTTTGCATTTCCTGCACCTGCCCATCACCGGTTGCAGGCGTCCGCTTAATCGTCGCCACGGCATGCTGCAACTGGAGCATCGTTGCTCTGATCGGAGACGCATCATGGATACCCGCAAGATGAAGCCGCTGCTGTTCGCAGGCCTGGTCGCCCTTGGCTGCGCAGGCACTGCCCTCACCGTGCAGGCTGCCGGTCAATCCACGCAGGGCCACGAGTCCGAACAGCCTGGCACCGATACCTGGATCACCACCAAGGTGAAGGCCGAGTTGCTGACCACCAAGGATGTGTCCGGCATGGAGATCAAGGTGGAAACGGTCAACGGCGTAGTAACACTAAGTGGCACCGTCGCCAGCAAGGTTGAAGCGGATCGTGCCATTGCCGCCGCCCGGGCCATCAAGGGCGTGAAGAGCGTGGACAGCTCAGCGTTGATGGTGGCGGCGCGTTGAACCTAACTCCTGCCACCTCTTGAACCTTATACAGGGAAGGCGGCACCCCACGGT
>NZ_JBRREA010000050.1:0-31357 GCF_056759975.1 Stenotrophomonas sp. STEN031 | reverse complement strand
GCAACATACCCCCGGCGGAAGCGGAGGCGGCGTACTACGCCGGCAACACGGGTCACGCCATCGCGGCGTGACTCAAACGAAATGGCCTCCGGAGAAGCCGGGGCGATTCAGCAGTGGCCGCTGCATCCAGTTCCGTATAGCGTTTGAGCAGGGCCAGACTGAGAAAGACGAACATGGAGAACGCTAGCAGCCAGAATGACAGGGCGCTGCCGATTGCGGCTGCACCTCCAACAATACGGATGGTATACAGGGCGGCGAGTAGCACTACATCGACCATCACGATGCGCTTAAATTTAAACGAATAGGCCAGCGTCATCACGTAATAGAGCAGCAACACGCCGGCGAATATCGGGTTCACCCAAAGTGCAAGGCTTATGCCGGCGATAGTCAGTAGCGGAGCGGCGACCAGCCCATGCAGGATGGGAAGCGTTCCCGCCGCGAAGGGGCGCTTGCGTTTCCGTGGATGTTGGCGATCTGGAGCAAGATCCAGCAGGTCGTTGAGTAGATAAACGCCCGAGGCGCAGAGGCCGAAAGCAAGGAAGGCAGCGGAGGCATCAAGCGTGCTGGTGAGATCCAGGATGCGATGGGATGCGGCCAAGGGCACGAATACCAGTAGGTTTTTCAGCCACTGGTATACGCGCAGTGCCTTTATCCACGTACGGATGCCTCCTGCCTGTGATGGCCAGTGATCAATAACCGCGGTTGTCTTTGCTGCCTTCTGCGCGAGTTTGCCCGAGCCATTGACCACGATGGCTCCACGAGCCCTGCGCCATACGGGGAGGTCGACATCATGGTTGCCGGCGTAGTCGAAACCTTTCTCTCCGAAGCGAGCAACCAGTGTTTCGGCTTTATTGCCACCTGAAAGATTGCGCTTGCCCTCGCTTGCGATGACCTCTTCGAACAGTCCAAGGTGGTTGGCGATGGGCTGGACGATAAGGTGATCCGATGCCGTGCATAGAACCCGCGGACGCTGCTGGGTACCGCGTAGATGGGCAAGTACCCGCTCGTCATAGGGGAGAAGGGCGGGATCAAGTTGAACCCGCGAGGCAATCTGACGCTTGAGGTGCGCCTTGCCGCGAAGAAGCCAGAACGGCAACAGCAGTGCCATCAGTGGCGACTTTGCCAATAGCGCGAGCAGCGATTCATAGAGCAGGTCGCTTCGAAGCAGCGTTCCGTCCAGATCCACGCAGATAGGGGTTGAATCAGGGCCTGCCCCCTGTTGCGCTAATGAAGCCGCTTCCTTTGCCTCCTGCATGACCGCGCGATACCCAGATTTAGAACGGCAAAGTATATAGGTACAGCGTCCTTGGGCGATACAGCGGCAAGCCCCTTGGTGCATCATTGATGCACCAAGGGGCAGGTGTTGGCTACGGTGGGCTGGTGACTGACTTCTTTTGGGTCAAGGCGCTCCAGTCGCTGGCATCAGGTCCAATCGATTGAGATCCATGGCGCACTGGGCCGCCAGGGAACATGTGCCCGGTTCTGGACTCAGCGTTAGAACAAGCCTGGAGTCTGGCGCGTACTCAGCTCCAATGGCATCGAGAGCGTAGTGGTGTTCGCCAGCCTTCACGTCCAGGACTGTGATCTCTTTTCCATTTCCAAATACCTGGATGCGCTGGTCCGCCAAGGAGGTCAGGGTCAGGTTGAGTTTCGGCGAAGCGATTTGCTCGGGCAGGCGAAACCTTAAGGATGCAGTGGCGTCGTGCAGTGTTCGCCCGGTGTTGGAAGGTTCGGACCAACCGCATGAGACATAGCGGTCGCCATTACCTGCTGTGCTGAAGTCGATACGCTGGCCAGGCAGCATGGGCTCATAGGCAGGCAACAGCGAGTAGCCATCCAGGCGCACGATAGCCTGCTCGGTTACTCCTACCCGGACTTCGCTCAGGCTTATTTTTTTCGGGAAAACAAAGGGAACGGCGGCGATTACACCGCCCTGGGGCGCGTCATTTTCTTTGAGTTCGAAGCGCTCGAATACATACGTACCGTAGTCCGATACTACGTCCACCCAGGATCCTGCCGCTGGGCTGCCCTTGCCATTCAATGTGAGCTGGTAACTGCCGGCGCATAGTTCTTCGTATGGTCCGTACGCCAGTACGCCTTCCTGGAATTGTGAAAACAGCTTCCCATCTGTTGCCTCGCCGACAACGGTGTTGCTTGCATCGAAATGGCGCTTGATGATGAAGTCGTTGCGAAGCTGGTTCGCCGGTAAAGCGCTGTCCGCGCTGCGGAGAAGTGCGGGTATCGTGGCTCCGATTTGCAATGTGCTCTGCGGTACGACGCGCGATTGCCCATCTATATAGCCCCACATGCACCAGTCCTCTGGTCGCGACGTTTCGCCGAAAGCGAGGCAGCGATCGATGTAAAGGGTGCTCGTCGTGGCTCCAGACTGCGGTGGAATGGTTGACCGTAATCCGGCAGTGCCCAGGTTGGTGATGCGCCCATCGCCATCCGAGGTGATAGCTAAAGGAGGCGTCAGTTCCTGCTGGCCCAGATGCACGGAGCCATTGACCAGTTGCAAGTGGTCATCGACCGTGCCGAGCATCCAAAGCGACTTGGAGAATGCCATGAATGCAGGCAGTTGATCCTGCCCGGTCTCCGTACGCCTGGCGAGAGAAGTTGTTTCATGGCCGCCTGACAGTTGTGAGCGGCCAAACCCGAGTTCTTTTCCGCCGCGGAGGATATCGAGGATCGTGGCACCGCTATCCAACGTGGTTGCAGGTTTGTCGATTGCCCGTGCGGCGAGGTCCTTATCAAACATCAGCATCAAGTTGGTCCGGTGGCCATCGCGCAGCAAGTCCGCAATATCATTGGGGAGCGCTAGGTGGTCGGATGCAACGACGACGGTAGTGTTCTTCCAGTACTGACTGGATTTAATTCGTCGGACGAAATTGGCAATCAGCCGATCCGAGCAATGGATGGCATCGAGCATGGGGCGGCGCTGGTCGAGGCCTTCATAATTCACGTCCAGGCATGCAAACGGGATATGTCCGCTGGGGTGATGTGTATCAAGTGTCAGTCCGACAAGTGCAAAAGGAGTCGGGTTTTCGGAAAGTGCGGTGAAACGCTCCCAAAGAGTGTCCAGCAGGATGTCGTCATGTACGCCCCATGGCGAGAAGCGGTTGGTTCCCAGGCCCATGCCGCGGAAATACTCTTTGTCGCGAATGGTGGAAAAGCCATGTGCGGCAAGGAAGCGGCCCTTGCCTGCGAAATCTGAAGATGCGCCACCGATGAATTCAAGATTGTAGTTCTGGTCCTTGAGATGGTCGCTCAGGCAGCGGGCGCCTGGCATGAAGTTGCCAATGCTGGAGTAGCCGTTGGCATCGTCGCTTAGAGAGAGGGGGACGCCACATAAGGAGCTGACAATCCCAGCGATAGTCCACGTGCTGCCCTCGCGGGATTCCAGCTGGGTAAAGTCAACTGCTTCGGAGCGAAGGCGGTTGAGCTCGGGGCTCAGGCCCGGAAAGCGCGACTCATCCAGATAGGTGCGCTCATAGCTTTCTGCGTAAAGGATGACCAGATTCTTGCGGTTTGCAAGACCGCCGCTCGGGCGGATGTACTGGCTGGCGATGTCCGCGGTGACCGCTGTGGAACCCTCCTGCCTGAGCAGCTTCGCGACATCACGCGTCAGCGGGTTCAGCAACAATGAAGGGATAAATGCAAGAAAGAATGCGGGGCCTGCATATCGCCAAGCGGGACGTTGGGTCAGATTTGGAAGCAGTGCCAGTGCGGTAAAAGCGAGTATTCCCGCACCCAAGGCGAGGATTGGTACTGCGAAATCGGCTGCACCTGCGCCCTTTATTCCAGCTTGCAGGTGATAAAGCACGGCATGATCGATGCCATTACCGCTCAATGCGTTAATGAATATCCATACCGATATCAATACCCCGCCGAGTGCGGTTACAGCAAGTTTCAATCTTCTGTGTCCAGCGCTATGGATCGCAAGGCTTGAAAGGACTGCAGTCCATGTCGCCAACAAAATGCATTGATGAAGAATTGGCATGTTGCCCCCTTTTTTTTATAAACGGGGGCATATTACATAATTGGGGCGATTTAAGATGGTGCCTATTGACACATATTGACAACGGCAAGATGGAATCGCCCCATCCTGCCATTCTGGTCAAAGTGCTTTTTCAAACTCCGGCAGCAAGGTGAATAGATCACCGACTAGCCCGATATCCGCAATCTCAAAGATCGGCGCATCGCCGTCCTTGTTGATGGCGACGATGGTGCCGGCGTCCTTGATGCCGGTCAGGTGCTGGATGGCGCCCGAGATGCCCACGGCGATGTACAGCTCCGGGGCGATGATTTTGCCGGTCTGGCCCACCTGCATGTCGCTGGGCACGTAGCCGGCGTCCACCGCGGCGCGCGAGGCACCGACGCCGGCACCGAGCTTGTCGGCCAGCTGGTAGATCACCTTGAAGTTCTCCTCCGAGCCGACGCCGCGGCCGCCGGAAACCACGCGCTTGGCGCTCTGCAGGTCCGGGCGGTCGCTCTTGCCGGCAGCCAGGCCGACGAAGCGGGTGTGCGAGGGCAGGGCGGCATCAACGCTGATCGCCTCGACCGGGGCGCTGTTGCCCTTGGCCGCTTCCGGCCAGGAGGCGGCGCGCACGGTGGCCACGACCACCTGGTCGGCCGGGGCTTCGACGGTGATGATGGCGTTGCCGGCGTAGATCGGGCGCTTGAAGGTATGGCTGCCCTCGACGGACATCAGGTCCGAGACCTGGTTGACGCCCAGCAGCGCGGCCACGGCCGGCATCACATCCTTGCCGGTGGTGGTCGAGGGGCCGAAGACGTGGCTGTAACCAACCGCGGCCTTGGCGATCTGCGGGGCCTGCACCTGTGCCAGGGCGTGTTCGTTGGCCGGGTTGGCGATGGTCAGCACCTTGCTGACGCCGGCAATCTGCGCGGCTTCGGTGGCAATGGCGGCCGGGTCGGCGGCCAGCACCAGCACATCGATGTCGCCGCCCACGGCGGTCGCAGCCGAGACGGTCTTGGCCACGGCGCTGTTGAGCTTGCCGTCCAGGTGTTCGGCGATGACGAGAATCTTGGCCATTACAGCAACCCCTTCTGCTTGAGTGCGGCCACCAGCTCGGCGGCATCCTTCACCATCACGCCCTTGCTGCGCTTGGCAGGTGCGGCGTAGTGGGTGGTCTTGAACGTATCGGCGGCTTCAACGCCCAGGTCGGCCAACTGCAGGGTCTCCAGCGGCTTGGCCTTGGCCTTCATGATGTCCGGCAGCTTGATGAAGCGCGGTTCGTTCAGGCGCAGGTCGGTGGTGATGACGGCCGGCAGCTCGACTTCCAGCGTTTCCAGGCCGGCGTCGACTTCGCGGGTGACCGTGGCCTTGCCGTCGGCGATCTCAACCTTGGAGGCGAAGGTGGCCTGCGGACGTGCCCACAGTGTGGCCAGCATCTGGCCGGTCTGGTTGGCGTCGTCGTCGATGGCCTGCTTGCCCAGGATGACCAGGTCCGGCTGTTCCTTCTCCACCAGCTTGAGCAGGGTGCGGGCGGCGGTCAGCGGCTGGATGGCCTGGTCGGTGACGACGTGGATGGCGCGGTTGGCGCCCATGGCCAGGCCGTTGCGCAGGTGCGCCTGGGCGTCGGCCGGAGCGATGGTGGCAACCACCACTTCCGTGGCGATGCCCTTGTCGCGCAGGCGCAGGGCTTCTTCCAGGGCGATTTCATCGAACGGGTTCGGCGAGAGCTTGACGCCATCGGTGACCACGCCGGAGCCATCCGGCTTGACTTGAATGCGGACGTTGTAGTCCACCACGCGCTTGTACGCGACGAGGATTTTCATGTGCTGCGGGGTCCTTCGGTTGCTGATGGGGGCCGGCACGGGCCGGGGGACAAATTTTCTCGATTCTAGCCGGGTTGGTGGGTCCGTGCGAATGCGTATGGAGGACATCGATTGCCATCCAAATGTCCGGACAATTGAGGCCTGTTATGGATTCGTTGTCAACGGTGCAGGTCTGGTACGGGCGCCCGTTATATCCTTGTAAGGATTGTTTGCTGCCCAGCGGACGTAGTAACGGGAGAATCATCGCGTGACCACATGGCTTGTGACCGGCGGCGCCGGCTTTATTGGTGCCAATTTTGTATTGGAAGCTGTAGCAAAGGGTATCCATGTCATCAATCTGGATGCGTTGACCTATGCCGGCAACCTGAAGACGCTGGACCGCCTGCAGGACAATCCGGATCACTTGTTCGTGCACGGCGATATCGGTGATCGAGATCTGGTGACTCGTCTTTTGCTCGAACATCGCCCCGATGCAGTGCTGAATTTTGCCGCGGAGAGCCATGTTGACCGCTCAATCGACGGCCCTGGCACCTTCGTCCAGACCAATGTAGTGGGAACGCTTGGCCTGCTGGAGGCAGTTCGCGATTACTGGAAGGCGCTGCCGGCCGAAAAGGCCGAAGCGTTCCGCTTTCTGCATGTCTCCACCGATGAGGTCTACGGCACGCTGGGCGAAACCGGCAAATTCACCGAGACCACCCCTTACGCCCCGAACTCGCCGTACTCGGCATCAAAGGCGGCGTCTGATCATCTGGTGCGTGCGTTCCACCACACTTATGGTCTGCCAGTGTTGACCACCAACTGCTCCAACAACTATGGCCCGTATCACTTCCCGGAGAAGCTGATTCCGCTGGTCATCGCCAAGGCCCTGGCCGGCGAACCGCTGCCGGTGTACGGCGATGGCAAGCAGGTGCGCGACTGGCTGTTTGTGGCCGACCACTGCGAGGCGATCCGTACTGTACTGACCAAGGGCAAAGTGGGGGAAACCTATAACGTAGGTGGAAATTCCGAGAAGCAGAATATCGAAGTGGTGGAGGCGATCTGTGCGTTGCTGGATGTGCGCCGCCCACGCGCCGACGGCAAGCCGCGGCGCCAGCAGATCACCTATGTCAGCGATCGCCCCGGCCATGACCGCCGCTATGCAATCGATGCGTCCAAGCTCAAGAACGAGCTGGGCTGGGAGCCGAAGCACAGCTTTGAACAGGGCATCAGCTTCACTGTGGATTGGTATCTGGATAACCAGCAATGGGTCAACGACGTGCTGGATGGCAGTTACCGTCTGCAGCGCATTGGCACCGATGCCTGATATCGATGATCCAGTGTCTGCATTGCCCGGTGGGCCAATTAGGAAACAACCATGACGCAACGTAAAGGCATCATCCTGGCCGGTGGCTCGGGTACGCGGCTGTACCCGATCACCAAGGGCGTCAGCAAGCAATTGTTGCCGGTCTATGACAAGCCCATGATCTATTACCCGCTAAGCGTTTTGATGCTGGCAGGCGTCCGTGAAGTGCTGATCATCAACACGCCGCATGAACAGGCTCTGTTCCAGCAACTGCTGGGTGATGGTTCTCAATGGGGAATGGAGATCCAGTACGCAGTGCAGGCCAGCCCGGACGGTTTGGCGCAGGCTTATCTGATCGGCCGTGATTTTGTTGGCGGCAAGCCCAGCTGTCTGGTACTCGGTGACAATATTTTCCATGGTACCGGCCTGCGCGAGGTGCTCAAGCGCGCCGATGCGCGTGATGAGGGAGCGACAGTGTTCGGCTATTGGGTCAATGATCCGGAACGCTATGGCGTGGCCGAATTCGGCAAGGATGGCAAGGTCATCGGCTTGGTGGAAAAGCCCGCCGAACCGCGCTCCAACTATGCGGTGACCGGCTTGTACTTCTATGACGGTAATGCCAGTGACTATGCTGCGGCATTGAAGCCCTCACCGCGCGGCGAGCTGGAGATCACCGATCTCAACCAGCGTTACCTGGATGAAGGCACGTTGCAGCTGGAGCCGTTGGGTCGTGGCTATGCATGGTTGGATACCGGCACGCACCAGTCCTTGCTGGAAGCCTCCAACTTTATTGAGACCATCCAGACCCGGCAGGGCCTGCAGGTCTGCTGCCCTGAAGAAATCGCTTATGGACAGGGCTGGATCAGTGCAGAACAGCTCCAGGCGCTCGCTGCACCGCTGTCCAAGAACGGTTACGGGCAGTACCTGCAGAAGTTGATTCAGCGAGGCATCGTTCCGTGAAAGTGATTGAAACTGCCATGCCGAGCTGTGCGGTGATTGAGCCAGCGGTGTTTGGTGACGATCGTGGTTTTTTCTTCGAAACATGGAATGCCGAACGTTTCAAGGTGCTGGGGCTGCCGGACAAGTTCGTCCAAAGCAATGTCTCCGCTTCGAGCCGGGGGGTGCTGCGTGGCTTGCATTACCAATGGCCACGCCCGCAGGGCAAACTGGTGAGTGTGCTGGAAGGTGAGGTGTATGACGTGGCGGTGGATATCCGTCGCGGCTCGCCGACCTTTGGCAAGTGGGAAGCGGTCATCTTGAGCGCGGAGAACAAGCGACAATTCTGGATACCGGAAGGCTTTGCCCACGGATTTGCAGTGCTCTCGGATCGAGCCCTGTTCAGCTACTTGTGCACGGACGTCTACGTGAAGGAATCAGATGCAGGCATCCGCTGGAACGACGCCGACATCGGCGTGGACTGGCCGATCAGCGGCCCGACCTTGTCGGCCAAGGATGAGAACGCGCCGTTCCTGAAGGACATCGCGGAAGACCGCCTGCCGGTTTACACCCCATGACCCTGCTGGTTTTTGGCGGAAATGGTCAGGTCGGGCAGGAATTGCTGCGCGCGCTAGCACCGCTTGGCCGGGTCATCGCAACCACCCGCAGCGGCAAGCTGGCCGATGGCAGTGACTGCGAGATCGCTGACTTCGACGCACCCCAAAGCCTGCCCGCCTTGCTGGGCCGGCTGCAGCCGTCGGTGGTGATCAACGCCGCTGCCTATACCGCGGTGGACAAGGCCGAGCAGGATCCCGAGGCGGCGTTCCGGGCCAATGCACTGGCGCCTGCCGTAATCGCCCAATGGTGCGCCGCGCACGGCGTGCCGATGGTGCATTACTCCACGGACTATGTGTTCAACGGCCAGGGCACGGCCCCCTATGTGGAAGACGAAGCCACCGCGCCGCTGGGTGTCTATGGTCGCAGCAAACGTGATGGAGAAATCGCCGTTCGTGATGCCGGTGGTCGTCATCTGATCTTCCGCACCGCGTGGGTCTATGCCTCGCACGGCGGCAACTTCCTGCGCACGATGCTGCGTGTCGGTGCCGAGCGCGACGAACTGCGGGTAGTGGTGGACCAGGTGGGGACGCCGACACCGGCTGCCTTGATTGCCGATGTCACCGCACAGGTATTGCAGCATCCTGGGCAGCTGTCCGGGACCTGGCATCTGACCGCGTCGGGGCAGACCAGCTGGCATGGTTTCGCCGAGGCGATCTTTGCCGAGGCCGTGGCCGCAGGCGTGCTGGCCAAGGCGCCCGTCGTGCAGGCGATCGCCAGCGCGGAGTACCCAACGCCGGCAAAGCGTCCGGCCTGGTCGGTATTGGACAATCGCAAGCTGCAGCAGGATTTCGGCATCATCCTGCCCACGTGGGAGGAAGGCCTGCATCGGGTAATGGCCGAGATCGCGCCGGCGTAATTCGTGGTCTCGGGCATGCTGACGCGTAGCCACAGCCGTGTCGCCAACAAGAAAACCCCGGGTTTCCCCGGGGTTTTTTTATTGGCTGCAGTTGGCGGCCTCAGGTGCGTCCGTAGGTATCCTCGAAGCGCACGATATCGTCCTCGCCCAGGTAACTGCCGGACTGCACCTCGATCAGCTCCAGGGGGAGCTTGCCGGGATTACGCAGGCGGTGGGTGACACCCAGCGGGATGTAGGTGCTCTGGTTCTCGGTGAGCAGCAGCACTTCATCACCACGGGTGACCTCGGCGGTGCCACTGACCACGATCCAGTGTTCGGCACGGTGATGATGCATCTGCAGGCTCAGCGTGCCGCCGGGCTTCACGGTGATGCGCTTGACCTGGAAACGGTCGCCATGATCGATGGAGTCATAGGCGCCCCACGGGCGATAGACCTTACGGTGCCAGGTGGCCTCGCTGCGGCCATCAGCCTTCAGTCGCGCTACGACGTCCTTCACTTCCTGCATGCGGTCGGATTTGCCTACCAGCACCGCATCATCGGTCTCGACCACGATCACATCGTCCAGCCCGACCATGGCGATCAAGCGCTCGCCATAGGCAAAGGTGTCATGGCAATCAATGGCGATGACATCACCGCGATGTGCGTTGCCGTTTGCATCCTGTTCGGAAACATCGCGCAGCGCGGTCCACGAGCCGACATCGCTCCAGCCGGCATCCAGCGGCACCACGGCCGCATCCGCGGTCTTCTCCATCACCGCATAATCGATGGAATCGGACGGGCTGGTCTTGAACGCGTCCGCATCCAGACGGATGAAGTCGGCATCACGGCGCGCCTTGTCCCACGAGGCGCGGCAGGCACCGAGAATCTGTGGCTGCAGACGTTCCAGTTCCTGCAGGTAGCGCGATGCGCGGAACAGGAACATGCCGCTGTTCCAGTAATACTCGCCGGATGCGACATAGGCCTGCGCCGTCGCCAGGTCGGGTTTCTCGACGAAACGCTCGATCGCCCGCGCGCCTTCGCCGGTTACGGCCTTGATGTAGCCGTAGCCGGTTTCCGGTGCGGTCGGCTGGATGCCGAAGGTGACAAGCTTGCCCTGCCCGGCGATATCGGCGGCCGCCAGGATGGCGCGGTGGAAATGCGCCACATCGCGGATCAGATGATCTGACGGCAGCACCAGCAGCAGCGGATCGGCGCCGTCGCGGCAGGCCTCCAAAGCAGCTACGGCGATTGCCGGGGCAGTGTTGCGGCCAACCGGTTCCAGCAGGATGGCCGACGGCGTGGTACCCGCCTGCTGCAACTGCTCGGCTGCAATGAAGCGGTGCGCTTCGTTTGCCACCACGATCGGGGGCTGTGTGGCGACGTCAGCTACCCGCAGCCACGTGGATTGCAGCATGCTGTCCGCGCCAGCGAGTTGGAGGAACTGCTTGGGGTAGGCCTCGCGTGACAAAGGCCACAGGCGCGTGCCGGAACCACCGGAAAGGATAACTGGAAGAATGTGGCTCATTTGATTGCTCAGGCAGTAAGTAGGTCGGAAATCTCGTTGGTGCGCTCAGCCAGCAATGCGGCATCGCCCCGGGTTTCAACATTTAACCGCAGCAGCGGCTCGGTGTTGGAGCTGCGCAGATTGAAGCGCCAGCTGCCGAAATCGGCGCTGATGCCATCGGTATGGTCCACCGCCGGGGTTTGCGCAGCGAAGTGCGCCATGACCCGGGCAACGGCAGCCTTGGCGTCGGAGACCTTGAAGTTGATCTCGCCGCTGCACGGGAAGCGCGCCATGCGGTCCTCGACCAGTTCGGCCAGGGATTGACCGCTGTTGGATACCTGCGCGGCAATCAACAGCCATGGGATCATTCCCGAATCGGCATAGGCGAACTCGCGGAAGTAGTGGTGTGCACTCATCTCGCCGCCGTAGACAGCGTTTTCCGCGCGCATCTTTTCCTTGATGAAGGCGTGGCCACTCTTGCACAGCACCGGTACGCCGCCGGCGGCTTCCACCATTTCGACCGTGTTCCAGGTCAGGCGCGGGTCGTGGATGATCCTGCCGCCGGGGTTGCGGGCAAGGATGGCCTGGGCCAGCAGACCGACCAGGTAATAGCCCTCGATGAAGCGGCCATTGTGATCGAAGAAGAAGCAGCGGTCGAAGTCACCATCCCAGGCGATACCGAAGTCGGCACCATGCTCGCGCACGGCACTGGCGGTGGCTTCGCGGTTTTCCGGCAACAGCGGATTGGGGATGCCGTTGGGGAAGCTGCCGTCGGGCTCGTGGCAGATCCGTACGAATTCCAGCGGCAGGTGCGGCGCCAGCAAGTCGACGACGGCGCCGGCACCGCCGTTGCCGGCATTGACCACCAGCTTCAGCGGCTTGAGCTGGCTGGCATCGATGTAACTCAGCAGGTGCTGGATGTAGGCGCTCTTGTCGTGCTGCTCGCTCTGGCCGGCGCGCGCGGGCTGCGGCTGTGATGCATCGGCGGCAACCATGTCGGAAATGGCAAACAGGCCGGTATCCGAGCTGATCGGACGTGCCTGTTCACGTACCAGCTTCATGCCGTTGTAGTCCATCGGATTGTGGCTGGCAGTGACCATCACCCCGCCGGCCGCCTGTAGGTGGCCAGTCTGGAAGTAGACCTCTTCGGTACCACACAGACCGATGTCGATGACGTCGCGGCCTTCTCCGCGCAGGCCAGCAGCCAGCGCATCCTGTAACGCAGGGCTGGTCAGGCGCACGTCGTGGCCCAGTACCACCGGGCCAGCGCCGAGTTCGGCAGCCAAGGCCTTGCCGATCTTGCGGGCCATGTCTTCATTGAGCTCTTCAGGCACACGGCCGCGGATGTCGTAGGCCTTGAACGCGGGGAGGGGCATGCATGCATCCTGCTGGGTGAAAGATTGCATAGTTTAGTCGGCTACGCGGCCTCAGGCTGTCTGCAGGCTGGATGGAGGTTTTGGATGGAGGTTTTGGGGAGAATGCGTGCTGGCCGAAGGTCCAAGGGGGTTGCCCCTGCGGTATGGCTAGAATATGGGCATCTTCAGCACTGTGAGTGTGATGCGATGAGCGATCTCTCCCCGACCCGGCGGCGTGGCAAGGTTTTTGCCAGCGCCGCCGAGGCCCTGGCCGGCATCGTGGCCGATGGGCAAACCCTTGCCGTAGGTGGCTTTGGCCTGTGTGGCATCCCCGAGGCGCTGATTGCCGCGCTGCGCGACAGCGGGGTAAAGGGCCTGACCGCTATCTCCAACAACGCCGGCGTCGATGGCTTCGGCCTGGGCCAACTGCTGGAAACCCGCCAGATCAAGAAGATGATTTCCTCTTACGTGGGCGAGAACAAGGAGTTCGAGCGCCAGTACCTGGCCGGCGAGCTGGAGCTGGAGTTCAATCCGCAGGGCACCCTGGCCGAGCGCCTGCGTGCTGGCGGTGCCGGCATTCCGGCCTTCTTCACCGCCACCGGCTACGGCACCATCGTCGCCGAGGGCAAGGAAACCCGCGAGATCGACGGCAAGCACTATGTGCTGGAAACCGCGCTCAAGGCCGACGTGGCGCTGGTCAAGGCATGGAAGGCCGACGAAGCCGGCAACCTGCTGTTCCGCAAGACCGCGCGCAACTTCAACCCGGCCTGCGCAATGGCCGGCAAGGTCTGCGTGGTGGAAGTGGAGGAGATCGTGCCGGTGGGCGCCATCGATCCGGATCAGGTACACCTGCCGGGCATCTACGTCGATCGCATCGTATTGAACGCAACGCCGGAGAAGCGCATCGAACAGCGCACCGTGCGCCAGGAGGGGAACTGAAATGGCCTGGACCCGTGACGAAATGGCACAGCGCGCCGCGCGCGAGCTGAGCGATGGAGCCTATGTGAATCTGGGCATCGGCCTGCCGACCCTGGTGGCCAACCACATCCCCGAAGGCGTGGACGTGTGGCTGCAGTCCGAGAACGGCCTGCTCGGCATCGGCCCGTTCCCGACCGAAGCCGAAGTGGACGCCGACCTGATCAATGCCGGCAAGCAGACCGTCACCGCGCGTGCCGGTGCCAGCTACTTCGGCAGCCACGACTCGTTCGCGATGATCCGGGGTGGCCACATCAACCTGGCCATCCTCGGTGCGATGCAGGTCACCGACAAGGGCGACCTGGCCAACTGGATGGTGCCCGGCAAGATGGTCAAGGGCATGGGCGGCGCGATGGACCTGGTGGCCGGCGTGCAGCGCGTGGTGGTGCTGATGGAGCACACCGCCAAGAACGGCGAGCACAAGATCCTGGCCGACTGCACCCTGCCGCTGACCGGCGTGGGTGTGGTCGACCGCATCATTACCGACCTGGCGATCTTCGACATCAGTGCTGACGGACTGGTGCTGGTGGAGGCGGCGCCGGGCGTCAGCGATGACGAGCTCAAAGAGAAAACCGGCGTGCCGTTCCGGCGCGCTTGAGTGAATGAGAGCGGGCTGCACTGCAGCCCGTTTCTGCCTGTTTCAGCTACGGTTGGCGTAGGCGTATCCGCTGGCCTTGGGTGTGCCTGTGGCAGCCATCTGCGAAGTATCGCGAATCTGCAGGCCCATGGCTTCGGTCACCGCGCCAGTCACGCGCTCGACCGCGTGCGCCAGCGTAGCGTCAATCTGACCACGTTCCGGCTCGAACTCGCTGGGATAGAGGTGCGCATCAAGCAGCGGGCGCAACGCATGCAGGCGTACCCAGTACATGCTGCCGGATGCGAATATCTTGTCTTTGATGCTGTCTGCCAGGCCCAGCCGAACCTGCAGATGCGACAGCTGCGGGCCGTTGCCGTCGATGAATTCGGTAACCGGTAGCAGATGTCCCGTTGGTGCAACCAAGCCCAACTTGGGATTTGTTCGAAACGCGTCAACGATCCGGGGCGCTGCGTCGTTGGCCAGTAGCGCGCCGACCATTTCCTGCCGCCACTGATAGCCATTTTCTCGATGTACTGATCGCTTTGTATGGAGTTTCAGTACCAGTTCTTCACCTTCATTCAGCAGACGATCTGCGACGTGCAGGAAGGGCAGGATATCGCGTCCGCGGTCTTCGAAAACAGTGACTTCACTTCGCTGGCCAAGGCTGTGCTTGTCCAGCAGGTTGCGGACATCCACTTCTTTTTCGGTCGTGGTGGTAATGACGATACGGGCGTCCAAGCCGCTGCGGCCGATCACTTCAAGCAGCTCTTCAAGGGCATCCAGATACCATGCATGAATCACAATGCAGGGTCGGGTTGGAGGTGGTGGTGCGGGTTCCAGCGATTGACGGGTAGCCGAAAGCCAAGCGTGGCCCAAGCGTGCATCCGGTTCCAGCACGGCACCTTCGGCCCATTCGTTCCACGCGTTGATGAACACAAATTTCTGCTTCTGCGGCGTGGGAGCCAGACGCACATGGATGGTCTGTCGCAACCAGTCGAGGTAGCCGCGTGGCGAGGCATGCAGATAAACGCGGCCTCGCCCCGAGCGGCGCGCTTCATTGTCCCAGCCAGGATTCACACCGGGATAGAGCGGGTACTCCGGCATCGGTCGAGCTGCGGCTTGCTTGGCCAGCTCGCGCCAGTCGCGTACGTCGCCATTGAACTCCGGGTTCAGCAACAATTGCTCGGCGGACAGTGAGCGCGGGTTGCTCATGTTTGGTGGGAACTCGACGGCTGCATCGAAACCGATGTCGCGCGGATCGGGGCGCTCGAAGCCCTGTACATAGGCCAGATGGATCTCCCCGATATCGTTGTCGCGGCACCATCGACGCCACCGCTGTGCAGTTGCCGCTGCATCCGGTAACAGGTTGGGGCGGTAGACCAACAGCATCGGCAGGCCGCCGACTTTGAGTGCACGCCGGTCCCGCAGGTAAGGCGCGATGTGGGCAATGAACGCCAGATCGTCGTCGGCGCTGTGCTGTTGGCCAATCAGGATGTCATCGTCGCGACCATCCCAGCGCCGTGCCCAGTTTTCATTTGCCCAGCACAGGCAGAACGGAAGGTCGATGCTGTCATCGGCCAGCCATTGCTGTAGCGGCGTCTCCATCAAGCTGCGCCCGCTGAACCAGTAGTAGTAGAAGCAAAATGCGCCTATCCCGTAGTCGGTAGCCAGCTTGGCTTGTTCACGCATCACCTGTGGATTGCGCAGGTCATAAAAGCCCAGATCCGCGGGCAAACGTGGCTGCACATGACCTTGGAATTGAGGCAATGCGCGTGTGACATTGCGCCACTCCGTGAATCCCTTTCCCCACCAGGCATCGTTTTCCGGGAAGGTATGGAACTGCGGCAGATAGAAAGCGATCAAGGTGGCTGGTAAGGTTGCCGGCAGCGGGATGCGCTGTTGGGCTGTGTGCCCGATGGCCGCTTCATCGGCGCGCCAGCGCAGCTGCGAACCGGAGGTTTCGATCCGACGCCCCAGTGCCGGTTGTGGCACCCAATGACCAAGCTGCCTCATCAACCTGGCGCGCAGCTTGTCACGTTGCCCTTCAGGCAAAGGGAGTGCGCGAAACAAGGTGCGAAACAACGGATACAAGGCTTGGCGTAGACGCTTCCCGCTCATTGGTGGTCATTCACTAAATTGGGGAGTTGGATGAGCATGGGAGTTCCGGCGGCTGATTTCGACTCGTATTCTCGGTGGTTGGCGTTGCACCAGCAAATTCGACCCCGTGTTAGCGTCTCCAGATGTCGAATCCCGAGAAGCCATTGCCAGCCGATGTCCAGCACCTGCCGACCTGGCTGCCGTCAGCGCACGCAGATACCTTGATGGATGCCTTGCTGGCACGGGTGCCTTGGGACGTTCACCGCATCCGCATGTTCGGGCGCTGGCTGGATTCGCCGCGGCTGAGTTGCTGGATGGGCGATGCGGATGCGCATTACCGCTATTCCGGGGCGGATTTCCTTCCGCATCCGTGGACGCCGGCAGTGCTGGCGGTGCGCGAGCAGCTGCAGCAGGCTGTTGATGGGCGCTTCAACAGCGTGCTGCTCAATCGCTACCGCGATGGCCGCGACAGCATGGGATGGCATAGCGATGACGAGCCTGAACTGGGGCCGATGCCGTTGATTGCCTCGTTGAGCCTTGGGGCATCGCGGCGTTTCCTACTGCGTCGTCGGGATGATCCTGCGCAGAAGCTCGAATACCTGCTCGGTCACGGCGACCTGCTGCTGATGCGCGGGCAGTGCCAGCGTGACTACCAGCATGCGCTGCCCAAGACCGCGCGGGTTTGCAACGAGCGCATCAATCTTACTTTCCGCCAGATCGTTGCTGTGCCGCATCGCGCTGGCCGCTGAGCAGGGTCCAGCCGATCAGCTCGGCGCTGGTCTTGTCCAACGCGGTTTCGAAGGCGGCGGCGACGCTGCTGATCTCGGCGCTGGCAGCCGGCTCGGCGACGACGATGGTGCGCGCGGCGACCACGCGCTGGTCCAGGCTGTGGATGAGCTTGGCGTTGAGTTCGATGGTGGCCGCCGGTACGTCGCCGCCACGGTAGTCCGACTCGAAGCGGCGCAGGTCGGTGGTGAGCTTGTAGTCCGAGCGGATGCCGGTGGCGATACGCGCAACCGCGTCGATCTTTCCCGAATCTTCGAAGCCACGCAGCAGGGTGTCTTCCAGGATGTCGGTGGCTGGCTGCGACCAGGTGGCGCCGCGATAGACCTCCAGCTCGCCCGGCGTCGGCCGCACATTGATGCGCGGGCTGTCGATCAGGCGCGCAGCGCTGGGCTTGGCGATGGCCAACTGCCAGCTCACCTGCGGCCAGGCCGGGTCGGCCTGCACCCTGACTTGAGGTGCATAAATGGTGGTGGACTGGCGGTCACCGCCGGCCAGTACCGAGCAGCCGGCCAGGGCCAGCAGGCAGGCCGGGGCAAGCAGCTTGATCAGGGGAATGCGCTTCATTTGGGTTCGAACTCCTTCGGGGCATCGCGGCCGAGCAGGTAGCGTGCCGGATTGTTCTCCAGCCGGTCACTGACCCGGCGCAGGTCGCGGATCAGGCCGCGCAGTTCGGTCAGGGTCGGGCCGAGCTGGGCCAGGCCATCATTGGCAAAACTGTTGATGGCCGCGCGGTTCTCGCCAAGGATGGCATCGGCATTGCCGGCCGCCGAGTCGAGCTTGGCCAGGCTGGCATCCAGCTTGTCCATGGTCGCCGGCAGTTCCCGCAGCACGTTCTCGTCCAGGTTCTTGATGGCGCCATTGGCCGAACCCAGGGTGACGTTGAGGTTGCGCGCCGCATCGCGGGCTTCGATGAGCAGGGCCTGGGTACCTTCGTCGCGATCGGCCAGACCGCCGCTGATGGTTTCCAGATGGGCAAGCGTGGTGGTGATCTTGCGGACGTTTTCATCACTGAGCAGCTCATCCATGCGCTCGACCACGCGGTTGGCGACGTCGGTGATGTTCTGCAGGGCTGACGGTGAGGTGGCGATGGTCGGCACCGGTTCCTTGCTGACCGCGGTCAATGCGGCGGCCTGCGGGGTGCCGCCACTGAGCTGGATGATCGACGGCCCGGTCAGGCTGGTGATGGCCAGCTTGGCGCGGGTATCGGTCTTGACCGGGGTGGTGGAGTTGAGCCGCAGCTTGGCCACCACCTTGCGCGGGTCATCCGGGGCCAAGGTCAGCTCGGTGATCGAGCCGACCGCGATGCCGTTGTATTGCACCGGGCTGCCCACTGACAGGCCGGTTACCGCCTCGGTGAATACCACCCGGTATTCCTGCCAGGTGCGGTCGGAAGAGTATTTGGCCGCCCATAGTCCAAAGGCGAGCAGGGCAACGCCGATGAGCAGGGTGAAGGCACCGATCAGGACGTAGTTGGCTTTGGTTTCCATATCAAGCGGGCTCGTGCTGGAGGCCGCGCGCGGCGCGGGCGCGGGGGCCGTGGAAGTATTCGCGTATCCACGGGTGGTCGAGTTGTTCAATCTCGGGCAATGGGGCGTTGGCGATGACCTTGTGGTCGGCCAGTACCGCGACGCGGTCGCAGATGGCGTAGAGCGTGTCCAGGTCATGGGTGATCAGGAACACGGTCAGGCCCAGCGCTTCCTGCAGGGTCTTGATCAGGTGGTCGAACGCGGCCGCACCTATCGGGTCGAGGCCGGCGGTGGGTTCGTCCAGGAACAGCAGCGGCGGATCCAGCGCCAGCGCACGGGCAAGCCCGGCGCGCTTGCGCATGCCGCCGGAGAGCTGCGAGGGCAGTTTGCTGATGGCATCGGCGGGCAGGCCTGCCAGTTTCACTTTCAGCAGGGCCAGTTCGTAATGCCAGCGCTCGCTGAGTTCGGGATGGTGCTCTTTCAGCGGTACCTGCACGTTCTCGCCCACCGTCAGCGAGGAAAACAGCGCGCCGTCCTGGAACAGCACGCCGGTATTGCGCTCGATGCGCAGGCGGTCGGCGGGATTGCCCGAACGCGCATCCACACCCAGCACCTCGATCTGCCCGGCATCGGGCGTGCGCAGGCCGAGGATGGAGCGCATCAACACCGATTTGCCGGTGCCCGAGCCGCCAACCACGCCGAGAATTTCGCCGCGGCGGACGTCCAGATCCAGGCCGTCGTGCACGGTCTGACTGCCAAAGCGATTGACCAGCCCGCGCACGCGGATGGCCAGGTCGCTGCTGCCGGTGGTGGCGTCTTCGGTCGTGTCCATCGCCTTACCAGCCCATATGCATGAACCACAACGCGGCCAGCGCGTCGAGGATGATGACCAGCGAGATCGTCTGCACCACGCTGGAGGTGGTACGTTCGCCCACCGATTGCGCCGTGCCTTCCACCTTCAGGCCTTCCAGGCAGCCGATCAGGGCGATGATCAACGCGAACACCGGCGCCTTGGACAGGCCAACCAGCATGTGCCGCACTTCGATGGTGTCGTGCATGCGCGCCAGGTACATCTGCGGCGGGATATCCAGGTCGAACGCGCCAACGGTGACGCCGCCGGCCAGGCCGGCGATCATCGCGATGAAGGTCAGCAAGGGCAGCATGATCAGCAAGGCAACCACGCGTGGCAGCACCAGCAGGTCGATCGGGTCCAGGCCCAGGGTCTGGATGGCATCGATTTCCTCGCGTGCCTTCATCGCACCGATCTGCGCGGTGAAGGCGCTGGCGGTGCGGCCGGCCAGCACGATGGCGGTGAGCAGCACCGCGAACTCGCGCAGGAAGGCGATCGAGACCAGCTCCACCACGTAGATCTCGGCGCCGAAGTCGCGCAGGATGGTGGAGCCGAGGAAGGCGATCACCGCACCCACCAGATACGACAGCAAGGCCACCAGCGGCACCGCGTTCAGGCCGACCTCTTCCATGTGGTTGACCGCCGCGGTGAGCCGGAAGCGCCGTGGCTGGCGGATCAGCCTTGCCAGTTTGGCCAGGTTCTCACCAAGGAAATTGACCAGCACGACGATGTTGCCGGCGATGGCATGCACCGAGCGGCCAAGACGATCCAGCGCTGCGGCCACGCCGAAGTCACGCTGCGGCTTGGGCCGTTCATCGGCGACTTCCTCGATGGTGCAGACCAGCGCCTGGTGGTCTGCGCGGAACTGCAGCGCATCATCCGGCAACCCCAGCTTGTGCGCATAGCGCAGCAACAACAGCACCCCGGCCGAGTCGAGGCGATCGATCCCGCGCGCATCGATGCCGGTCACGGCCCCGGTCTGCGCGTGCAGTACCTCGCCCGAACGCAGTGCGGTGGCCAAGGTCCAGTTGCCGGAAAGCCTGAGCAGGCCATCCGCGTCGGCGGGGAGTACGCAATTGGGCGGGGGAATGTCTTTCATGGTGACCATTGGTTACGGAGAATAACCTGTCCGCCCTTCAAGCCAGATGAGTATTTCATCCGCTTCAGGTGATACTAGCGGCCATGTCTGCCGAAACCCTTGCCGCTGCCCCGGCCACTGCTTCCAATCGCGCTACCTATGCGCAACGTGTGGCCTTCGTTTCGGAGATGGCTGGGCGTCTGCACAGTTATGGCACAACTGCCCAGCGCCTGGAGGCGGCAGTGGTCGCATTGGCGCAGCAGCTGGACCTGGATTGCGAGCCATGGTCAAACCCGACCGGCTTGATCCTGAGTTTCAGCGACCCCACCCGCGCCATCGGCTCCAGTGACATCACCCGCGTGATCCGGCTGGGGCCGGGCGACACCAATCTGCACAAACTGGCGATGGCCGACCAGATTGCCGATGCGGTCTCAGCCGGGCAGATGTCGATCGCGCAGGGGCATACCGCACTGCGACAGCTCGACAAGGACGGCGGGCTGCGCAGCAAGATCCAGCTGCTGGCGTCCTTCACCCTGGGCTCGGCGGGCGTGGCCGGCTTGTGGCGGCTGCCATGGCTGGACATCGCCACCGCGGGTATTACCGGCCTGCTGATCGGCCTGATGCTGTTCTATACCGACCGCCGGGTCGCCACGCGCGAGGCCGGCGAAGCCTTGGCGGCGCTGTTGGCGGGTTTCGTGGCGGTGCTGGTGGCCAGCTTCATCGGGCCGTTGAACATGAATTCCACCATCATCGCCTCGCTGGTGGTGCTGCTGCCCGGCATGGCGTTGACCAACTCGGTCAACGAACTGGCCAGTGGCCATTGGGTATCCGGCACGGCACGCTTTGCCGGGGCACTGACCACCATCATGAAACTGACGGTGGGGGCGATGATCGCGGTGACCATCGCCAATTCCATCGGTCTGGAACCGGTGATCCGTGCCTCGCGGCCACAATCCAACTGGGTGGAATGGGGCTCGGTGCTCGTCGCTTCGTTTGCCTTTGCGATGTTGTTCCGGGCCAGCAAGCGCGATTACCCATGGGTCATGGCCGCCTCGGTGGCCGGCTACGCCATTTCCCGTTATGGCGGGCAGTTGTGGGGCGCACCTGCGGGCATCTTTCTGGCGGCGATGACGGTGACGGCCGCAGGCAATCTGTTCGGGCGCATCGTGCAGCGCCCCGGTGCCATCGTGCGCCTGCCCGGCATCATCATGCTGGTGCCGGGCAGTACCAGCCTGCGTGGGGTCTTGAGCCTGATCCAGCAGCAGAATGTGAGTGCCGGCGAATCGGCGCTGTTGACCGTGGTCAATGTAGTGATGGCCCTGGTGGCAGGCCTGTTGTTCGGCAACCTGCTGGTGCCGGCGCGCAAGAATCTGTAACGGCTGGAAGGCGTGGCTGGGCTAATTGAGAGGCGTTGCCAGCAGCCACTGTGCTGGCTGCATGCACCTGTGCAGTGCGGGTAAGTGCAGCGCGGCCGGCGCTGTTCGCGGATTACCTGCAGGACCAATCGAACCGGTTTTCCCGGGTGCGCTGCGCTTGCCCGCGCTGCTTTTTTGTTCGTTGCGCTGCGGTTGCAGGCAGAAATGCGTTTGTAACTAGTGGGGTTACCCAAATTGCAATAAGAAAACGCCGGCAGTTGCCGGCGTCTTGTAATCCATATTCCAGAGTTATTACTTCTGGATCAGGAAATCTTCAACCTTGCGGCCAGCCTTGGTGTATTCGGCCAACCAGCGCGGCTGCTTGCCACGGCCGGTCCAGGTCTCGGCGGCATTGGCCGGGTTGCGGTACTTCGGCTCAACCTTCGGCAGCTTGCGGCCGGTCTTGGCGGCGCCCTTGCTGGCCTTGGCGCCACGCGGGGCCTTCACTGCGGCGGCAGCGCCGGTACCGAACAGCTCTTCGACGGTATAACCAGCCTTCTTGGCGGCAGCGGCTACCAGGGCGCGGGCCTTGGCAATCGGCTGGCGCTTGGCGACAACGGTCTTGCGCTTCTGTGCGTCGCGGATCAGAACGGCCAGCTCTTTGGCCGACAGCTGGGACAGGTCAATACTCATCGAATAACTACTCCGGATAATGGGTTGGGGGTGTATGCCATTCCGTGGCAGCGCGGCAAAGCATAGCGGGCTGATAACGGGAATGACAAATTAATAGCGTTTTACATGTTATCCGGAAATGAAAACGCCGGGACAATGTCCCGGCGTTATAAGCGATCAATCTCAGCCGATGATCCTGCTGATCGCCGCGGCCTTATCCAGATTCTCTGCTTCGCTGGCATTGCGTGCGCGGTACTCGACGGTTCCTGCCGCCAGGCCGCGCTCGGATACCACGATGCGATGCGGGATGCCGATCAGCTCCATGTCGGCGAACATCTGGCCCGGGCGCAGGCCGCGGTCGTCCAGCGCGGCATCCACGCCGGCGGCCTGCAGTTCGGCCAGCAGCGCCTCGGCAGCGGCGCTGACCGCCGGGTCCTGTTTCGGGTTGATCATGCAGACCACCGCTTGCCACGGTGCCATGCTGACCGGCCAGATAATGCCGGCGTCGTCGTGGTTCTGCTCGATGGCGGCGGCGACGATGCGCGATACCCCGATGCCATAACAGCCCATCGCCATCACCGCGGCCTTGCCGTTCTGATCCAGTACGGTCGCCTTCAATGCCTGTGCATATTGGCGGCCCAACTGGAATACGTGGCCGACTTCGATGCCGCGGGTAATCTTCAACTCGCCGCCATCACGGGCGCGGTCGCCGGCCTTGACGTTGCGGATATCGGCTACTTCCGGCTCTGCCAGGTCGCGGCCCCAGTTGACGCCGGCAATATGCAGACCTTTCTCATTGGCGCCGACGACAAAATCGGCCATGGTCGCAACTTCACGGTCTGCCACCACGCGGATCGGCTTGCGCGCATTCAACGGTCCCAGGAAACCGGGCTCGCTGCCGAGATAATCGGCAATCTCGGCCTCGCTGGCCATGCGGTAATCGGCCAGGCCAGCCACCTTGGCCAGTTTGATTTCGTTGACCTCATGGTCGCCGCGGACCAGGGCCAGCACGAATTCATTCTCGGTGGTCATCAGTGCAATCGACTTGACCGTGCGCAGCAGGGCGATCCCCATCAGCGCGGCCACTTCCTCGCAGGTCTTCTGGGTGGGCGTGTCGATCTTGCGCAGTTCCTCGCTGGCGGCGCCGCGCGCTGCCGGGTCGGCGGCAATCGCCGCTTCCACGTTGGCCGCGTAATCCGAGCCGGTGGAAAACACGAGTGCGTCTTCGCCCGAATCGGCGATGACATGGAATTCCTGCGAGGCATCGCCGCCGATGGCGCCCGAGTCGGCCTGCACTGCGCGGAACTCCAGGCCCAGTCGGGTGAAGATGCGGCTGTAGGCGGCCTTCATGTTTTCGTATTCGGCCACCAGGCTGGCGTCGTCCAGATGGAAGGAATAGGCATCCTTCATCAGAAACTCGCGCGAGCGCATCACGCCGAAGCGCGGGCGGATTTCGTCACGGAACTTGGTCTGCACCTGGTAGAAATTGACCGGCAGCTGCTTGTAGCTGGACAGTTCCTGGCGGGCGAAGTCGGTAATGGCCTCTTCCGCGGTGGGGCTGTAGCAGTATTCCTGTTCCTTGCGGTCCTTGATTTTCAGCAACTGGCCGCCGAATTTCTCCCAGCGACCGGTTTCTTCCCACAGCTCCTTGGGCTGGATGGTCGGCAGCTGCAGTTCCACTGCACCGGCGCGGTTCATTTCCTCGCGGACGATGGTTTCCACCTTGCGCAGCACCCGCAGGCCCAGCGGCGACCAGGTGTACAGGCCCGATGCCAGCTTGCGGATCATGCCCGCGCGCAGCATCAGCCGGTGGCTGACCAGTTCGGCGTCGGCGGGGGTTTCCTTGGTGGTATGCAGGTGGAAGCGGGAAAGGCGCATGGCAGGGGGCTTCGCAAAACGGACGATCCCCTATTTGGCCCGCCTTGCAGCCCCTTCGCACCGCCACCAACGGGGTCGGGGGGTGGGGGGGGCGGTGGGAGCGGCGTACGCCGCGAAGCCGGGAACGCCGGATTGCCGGTAAATGCTGGCAATTGCTGGTCTATGAGCATCACGGCTTACGCCGCTCCCACCTTCCGAATCCCACATCCCAGCTGTCCCGAAGGCTCACTTCTTCGGTGCAGGCTTGCAATAGGCGGCCGCCGCCGCCTCGGCCAGCTGCTTCTGCGCACCGCGCTGGGTGTCGTCCAGCGCGGTATCGGGCTTGCCGTCACCATCGGTATCCTGCATGACCGGGGCGCTGCCGTTCAGCAGCTCCAGGTTCCTGCGCGCGCCCAGGCACTGTTCCGATTCGGCGGATTCGGCGGCTGCGGCAGGCTCGGCGGTAGAAGCGCCGCTGGCGGTGATGCGGCGGGTCTCGTACTGCTTGCCGGTCGGCGGCCGTTCCGAGTACTGGGTGACGCCATTGGCGTCCTTCCACTTGTACAGATTTGCGGCACTGGCAGTGGCAGCGGTGCCGAGCAGGAGCAGGCAGCAGAGGCGGGGCAGGGTGAGCATGGCAACTCCAGACGCCGGAACGGGGCAGGGGCCGATTGCAGCACCCGGTGACGTGGCTGGCAAGTCGATTAAACTGGTGGGTATGGACGAATTGAGACCACCACCGCGTTCGCGCAGCATCTACCTGCTTCCGAACCTGTTCACCACTGCCGGCCTGTTTGCCGGGTTTTACGCGATCATTGCCGCTTCCAACGGCCAGTTCGTCAACGCCAGCGTCGCCGTGTTCGTGGCGGCGGTGATGGACGGGCTGGACGGCCGGGTTGCGCGCTTGACCGGTACCAGCAGCGAATTCGGCGTGCAGTACGACTCCCTGGCCGACCTGGTCAGCTTCGGCATGGCGCCGGCGCTGGTCATGTACCACTGGGCGCTGTCCTCGTTGAAGTTCGATGGCGACGTGCTGGGCCGGGTCGGCTGGTCGGCCGCCTTTCTGTACGCGGCCTGCGCGGCGCTGCGGTTGGCGCGCTTCAATACCCAGGTGGGTACGGTCGACAAGCGCTGGTTTGTCGGCCTGGCCAGCCCGGCGGCGGCCGGTTTGATGATGTCCTTCGTCTGGGCCTTCGCCGATGGCGGGCTTGGCTGGAGTGGCGATGAGTTGCGTTACGTGGCGCTGGGCGTGACCATCGTGGCTGGCCTGCTGATGGTCAGCCGGATCCGTTTCTGGAGCTTCAAGGGCGGTGGCGAGAAGGGCCCGCGCTCTGAGCGCGTCCCCTTCGTGGTGCTGGCCCTGGTGCCCATTGTGATTTCCATCGTGGTGCTGGACCCGGCACGTACCTTGTTGGTGGTCGGTGTGATCTACGCGCTGTCCGGTCCGGTGATGTGGCTGTTGCAACGCTGGCGGCAGCCGGCCGGCAAGGTGCAGTGATCGGTTTCTCGCCCGCACCGGCGTGGACGCCTGAGCAGCAGGCATGGCTGCAGGCGATGGGCTATACGGTCTATCTCGAGGGCGGGGCGCTGGATGCGCCACCCGCCGCGGCTGCGCCAGGCGTTGATGCCGGTCCGGTAGCGGTCGAGCCGCCGCCGCATTCGCCACCAGCGCGGTCGGCCGCAGCTGCGGCGCCGCGTGAAATGGCAAGCAAGCCACCGCCGGCACCGAGTACCGCGCCAGCGCCGGTGTTTGCCGCCAGCACGACCGCCGGTGTTCGTCGCAGTGGCGGCCTGCGGATGCCGGATCGGTTGCAGATTGCCCTGTTGCGCGCTTCTGGCTGCAACCCGAATGACCCGCAGACGCGGGCGCTGATGGACAGTTGGCCCCTGGCCGAACTGCGCGCCAACCCCGCGGCCAAGCGCGCGCTGTGGCCGCAACTGCGTGCGTTGCGGCGGAAATCACGGCAATGAGCGCCTCGGGGTCGGTCCTGCGTCCCATGTACGAGGGGGATCTGGACGCGGTGATGGAGGTGGAACTGCGCGCCTATCCCTTCCCGTGGACGCGCGGCATCTTCCAGGATTGCCTGCGTGCGGACTATCCCAGCCGGGTGCTGGTGCAAGGGACCGACATCGTCGGCTACGCCGTGCTGAGTCTTGCCGCCGATGAGGCGCATGTACTCAACGTGTGCGTGGACCCGCTGTGCCAGTCACGCGGCCATGGCCGACGGTTGTTGCGCGAGTTGGTGCGTATCGCCCGCCAGCGCGGCGCGTTGCGCGTGTTCCTGGAAGTGCGGCCCTCCAATGCTCCGGCCATTGCGTTGTATCACAGCGAGGGCTTCAACGAGATTGGCCGGCGCCCGCGTTACTACCCGCTGGTGAGCGGGCGCGAGGACGCGCTGGTGATGGCGATGGAGCTGGTGGACGACGACATCAGCGTGATGCCGCCGCTCTGAGCATCAGCGGCTAAAGGCGTGCCTACGCCAGCCGCAGCAGCACCACGCCGGCAATGATCAGCAACGCGGCGAGCAATCGCCTGCGGCTGATGTGTTCTTTGAGCAGCAACGCGGAAATCAGCAGCGCGAACAGGATGGAGGTTTCGCGCAGTGCGGCGATGACGGCGACCGGCGCGCGGGTCATTGCCCACAGCGCGATTGCATACGAGGCGGTCGTGCCGAAGCCGCCCACCAGCCCGCGCTGCCAGTTGCCGCGCAGATAGCCCTGCAACTGCTGGCGACGGGCGAACAAGGCCCAGATTGGCAGCGGCAGGCCGGACAGCAGGAATAGCCACAGCGTATAGCTCAGCGCATTGCCGGACAGGCGCGCGCCCTGCGCGTCGACCAGGGTGTAGGTGGCGATGACCATGGCGATGCACAGGGGCAGGCGGATGCTGTGTGCCTTGCTGGCGCCGGCCATGCACAGGATGCCGGTACTGATCAGGGCGATGCCGGCCCAGGCAGTGGTAGCCAACCGCTCGTCGAACAACCACGTGCCGGCGATGGCGACCAGCAGCGGTGCGCAGCCGCGCATCAAGGGGTAGGACAGGCTCATGTCGGCGCTGTGGTAGGCGCGGGCGACCAACAGGTAGTAGCCGGTCTGCAGCGCGGCAGAGGCTGCGAGCCAAGGCCAGCTGTCCGTTGCCGGTAATGGCAACCAGGGCAGGACGGTGGCTGAGAGCACCGCGGCCCAGCCGGTGACCAGGATGGTGGTCAGCAGCTTGTCGCCGCCCAGTTTGACGATGGCGTTCCAACTGGCATGGAGCAGGGCGGCGAACAGGACGGCGCAGAAGATGCCCAGGGACATGGTGGGTGATGGCTTGGGTGTTGGGGGAGGGTAGCTGGGATCGGGGGGAGCAAAAAGGCAAAAGGTAAAAGGCAGAAGGCAGAAGCCCCCTCATCCGCCCTGACGGGCACCTTCTCCCGCAAGCGGGAGAAGGGACAGCAACGATTTGTGCGCTGTGATGGGTTCGCCGCGCGATCACGCGCGAGCTAAAGCCAAAGCCAAAGCCAAAGCCAAAGCACGTAAAGCCGATTGCTCAGTGACACCGCAGAAGTGCATGGTGCATTGCATTCCCTTCTCCCGCCTGCGGGAGAAGGTGCCCGACCGGGCGGATGAGGGCGCTCTTCGCTCTGGGCAGGGTGCTTGCCAGCAACCAACACGCACAAAAGAAAACGCCGCCCGAAGGCGGCGTTTCTCAACACAAATAACAGGCCTTACAGCTTCGCACGCTGTTCCTGCAGGCCGGCCAGCTGGCTGTTCCAGTCGAGCAGGCGCACGCGCTCCTGTTCGACCACGGCTGCCGGCACCTTGTCGGTGAACTTGGACAGCTTGGTCTCGCTCTTTTCCTTCTCGGCGGACACGCGGGCGATTTCCTTGTCCAGGCGCGCACGCTCGGCATCCAGGTCGACCAGGCCTTCCAACGGCACCAGCAGCTTGAGCTCACCGACAATCGCGGCCGCGGCCGGCGGCGTCACTGCATCGCCGGCCAACCAATCAATGCTTTCCAGCTTGAGCAGGAAGCGCAGCTGCGACGCGAAGCGTTCGACACGTGCACGATCCGCGGCCTGGCCACCCTGCAGCAACAGGCGCACCTGCTTGGACGGCGGCACGTTCAACTCGCTGCGCACGCGGCGCAGGGCGCTGACCATGGTCTTGAACCACTCCACGTCGGCTTCGGCCTGCGCGTAGTCGTCGGCAAATTCCTCTGCCGTCGGATAGCTGCGCAGCGACAGCGAGTCGGCAGCAATGCCCAAGCGCGGTGCCACCTGTTGCCACAGCTGTTCGGTGACGAACGGGGTCAGCGGGTGCAGCAGGCGCAGCACCGCTTCCAGCACGTACAGCAGGGTGTGGCGGGTGCTGGCTGCATCTTCGGCGTTGTCGCCGTTGAGCGCCGGCTTGGTCAGTTCCAGGAACCAATCGCAGAATTCGTTCCAGACGAATTCGTACAGCGCCTGCGACAACAGGTCGAAGCGGTAGTCGGCGAAGTGCTGCTGCGCTTCGGCGGCGACCTTGGCCAGGCGCGCCAGGATCCACTTCTCGGCATCGGTGCTTGCAGCAGGCACACCCTCACCCCCAGCCCCTCTCCCGGTGGGAGAGGGGAGCACGAAGCCCTCGGTGTTCATCAGGGTGAAGCGGCTGGCATTCCACAGCTTGTTGCAGAAGTTCTTGTAGCCCTCGGCGCGGCTCATATCGAACTTGATGTCGCGGCCATGGGTGGCCAGCGCGGCGATGGTGAAGCGCAGCGCATCGGCACCGTGGGCGATGATGCCGTCCGGGAATTCCTTGCGCGTGGCCTTTTCGATCTTCTCGGCCATCTTCGGCTGCATCAGGCCATGGGTGCGCTTGGCCACCAGGTCGTCGATGCTGATGCCGTCGATGATGTCCAGCGGATCGAGCACATTGCCCTTGGACTTGGACATCTTCTGGCCCTGGCCATCACGGATCAGGCCGGTGATGTAGACGTCCTTGAACGGGATCTGGCCGGTGAAGCTGTCGGTGGCCATGATCATGCGCGCCACCCAGAAGAAGATGATGTCGAAGCCGGTGATCAGCACGTTCGACGGCAGGTAGCGCTCAAAGCCGCGCTCGGTCATCGCCGCTTCATTCGGCCAGCCCAAGGTGGAGAACGGCCACAGCTGCGAGGAGAACCAGGTCTCCAGCACGTCGCTGTCCTGGGTGAGCACCACGTCGGCGCCCAGCCCAGCCTTGGCGCGGGCCTCGGCCTCGTTGCGGCCGACATAGCAGTTGCCCGCTTCGTCGAACCACGCAGGAATGCGATGGCCCCACCACAGCTGGCGGCTGATGCACCAATCCTGGATGTTCTCCATCCAGTGGCGATAGGTGTTGATCCAGTTGCCCGGCACGAACTTGATGGAGCCCTTTTCCACAAGCTCCAGGCCGCGCTTGGCAAGCCCGTCCATCTTCACGAACCACTGGTCGGTGAGGTAGGGCTCGATCACCTGGCCGGTACGGTCGCCGCGCGGCACCTGCAGCTTGTGCGCCTTGGTCTCGACCAGGATGCCCAGGTCTTCCAGCTCGGCCAGGATCAGCTTGCGCGCCTCGTAACGGTCCAGGCCACGGTATTTTTCCGGGGCGTTCTCGTTGAGCGTGGCGGTGGTGGTGAACAGGTTGATCATCGGCAGGCTGTGACGCACGCCCACCTGGTAGTCGTTGAAGTCGTGCGCCGGGGTCACCTTGACCACGCCGGTGCCGAACGCCTTGTCGACGTAGTCGTCGCCGATCACCGGCACGCTGCGGCCGGTCAACGGCAGGGTCACGCGCTTGCCGATCAGGTGCGCATAGCGGCTGTCTTCCGGGTGCACCATCACCGCGGTGTCGCCCAGCAGGGTTTCCGGGCGGGTGGTGGCCACGACCAGGGACGTGCGGGTTTCGCGCAGGGTTTCGTTGCCGTCGGCATCGACCTCGACGTGCTCGTAGCTGGCGCCGTCTTCCAGCGCGTAGGCAATCGACCACATGAAGCCGTCTTCTTCCACGCTCTCCACTTCCAGGTCGGAAATGGCGGTCTTCAGCACCGGGTCCCAGTTGACCAGGCGCTGGCCACGGTAGATCAGGCCCTGCTCATGCCAGCGGATGAAGGACTCGATCACCGCCTCGCTCGGGCCCGGGTCCATGGTGAAGGTGCTGCGCGACCAGTCGGCCGAGGTGCCGAGGCGGCGCATCTGGCCTTCGATCACGTTGCCCGAATGTGCCTTCCACTCCCACACCTTGCCGATGAAGCCATCGCGGCCCAGCGAGTCGCGGGTCTCACCCTTGCCTTCCAGCGCCAGGTTGCGGCTGACCACCATTTCGGTGGCGATGCCGGCGTGGTCGGTACCCACCTGCCACAGCGTGTCGTAGCCACGCATGCGGTGGTAACGGATCAGGGCATCCATCAGCGTCTGCTGGAAGGCGTGGCCCATGTGCAGGGTGCCGGTGACATTCGGCGGCGGCAGCAGGATGGTGTAGGGCTCGCCCTTGCCGGACGGCTTGAACAGGCCGGCTTTTTCCCACGACTCATAGAGCGCGGTTTCAAAGGTTTTGGGGTCGTAGCTGGAGGCGAGTTGGGTCATGCGGGGAAACCGGAAAGAGCGAGGGGAGGGATCAGCGCGCCAATGCGCGCTTGATCTTCTGGTCGGTGTGGTACTGGCTGACCGCGTATGCAGCCCAGATGGCGGCGGGCACCCAGCCGATCAAGGTAATTTGCAGGATGAGACAGACAATGCCGGAAATCGGACGGCCAATGGTGAAAAAGGCCAGCCACGGCAGCAGGATGGCAATCAGCAGGCGCATGGGTGTCTTCCTTTACATGTCGTATTTGTTGAGCGTGTAGTTGGCGGCCTTGTACTGGCGCCAGCGTTCACGCAGCGGTTCGCGTGCGGCCGGGTCGGCCGGCACCACTTCCAGCACCCGCTCGCAGGCACCCAGGTAGGGTTCGTCGCGCAGGTTGATCACCAGCGGTCGCTCCGGCGCGTCGGCACCGGGCGTGGCGATCAGCACGATGGCCTCTTCCTCGTCCACGTCCTCGCCGATGATCTGGTGCGGGATATAGGCGTCCGGGTCGAACGACCACAGCAGCTCGTCCAGTTCCTCGGCCTGGGCCTGGTCGCGGGCCAGCACCAGCGTGTACAGACCGCCGTCGTTGGCCTTGCGGGCAAGCTCGCACACCAGTTTCAACGGTTCGGTGAGAAAACGCGGCTTGGCGATCAGGTAGAAGTCGGCACGCATCAGGTCACAAGAAAGTAGAAGGGGATTGGAAAACCGGGGTGGGGGGGGGGGGGGTTGGGGGGGCCCCCCCCCCCGGCGCCCCGGGGGGGGCCCC